>JAVHXX010000166.1:0-4403 GCA_031119595.1 Patulibacter sp.
GCCTCGGCGAGTCGGCGAGCTTCCTGTTCGGCCTGGGAGACGCCGCCGAGACCATCATCGGGAGCAAGGTCCGCACGACCGACCGCGAGCTCGCCGACCTCCTCAACGACCTCGAGGAGCACATCACCTTCGTCACCCAGAAGTACCTCCAGGGCAGCTTCGAGTCGCTCACGGACTACAACGTCGCCGCCGGCGAGGTCGCCGAGCCGTATCGGGCGCTCGTGCTCTACGACTACCCCAAGGGCTTCATCCGCGCCGACGGGCACGTCGACCGTGAGGCGCTGAGCCGGCTCGCGAAGATCGTCGGCGCGGGCCGCCGCTGCGGCGTGTTCACGTTCGTCGTGAGTCCGCCCGGCGCAACCGCCGGCGACGAGGTCTGGGCACCGGTCAACGAGCTACCGATCCTGCTCAACGGCGTGCGTCCCAACTCGGACTGGTTCACGCACCTGCTCCTGGGAGAGGCGACCGGTCCGGTCGCGTCGCGCGTCGGGCCCGAGACGACGCTGCGAGAGCAGCCGTTCCACTCGGCGTTCGAGGGCCAGTTCGCGCCCTTGCCCGGCGGCAACTTCGCCGACACCGTCGCCGCCGGCCGTACCCAACCCCTGTTCGCAAGACGCTACGAGGTCGACTGGGTCTTCTGGGGCGATACGCCCGCTGCCGAGTCGACGACCGCCAGCATCCTCGCGGCCGTCAAACGCGGACTCGTCCAAGCCGACGGCGTGAAGGTCGACGCCGACCAGGTTGCACGGATCGCGCGGACCCAGATGGACCGTGACGTCCAGGACGGCGTGCGGACCCACGAAATCCTGCCGGTCCCGAGTGATCCGACCACCTGGTGGCACGGTTCGACGGCCGACGGCGTGCTGTCGTCGTTCGGTCGGGTCGGCGCCTCCGACGTCGCCACGCTCCCGCTCGACAACGCCGTTCCCGGCGTCGTGATCGGCGGCCGACCGGGTTCCGGCAAGTCCGTGCTGATCCACGCCCTCATCGCGTCGTGGGTCACCCGCTACTCGCCCGCCGAGCTGCAGATGTACTTGGTCGACTTCAAGGAGGGCGTCGAGTTCAAGAGCTACGCGACCGGTGAGTTGCCGCACGCCGCCGTCGTCGCGATCGAGAGCGACCGGGAGTTCGGCGTGTCGGTCCTGCGCAAGCTCGTCGACGAGATCGGCCGGCGCGGCTCGCTCTTCAAGAGCGGAACCGGTGACGACATCGGCATCGCGCAGTACCGCAAGGGCGCCGGCGAGCCACTCCCGCGGATCGTCTGCGTGATCGACGAGTTCCACGTGCTGTTCGAGCGCGACGACCGCACCGCGACCGAGGCCGGCGAGCTGATGGAGAAGGTCGTCCGCCTCGGACGTGCCTTCGGCGTCCATCTCGTACTCGCATCGCAGACCCTGTCGGGGACGTCCGGCCTCGGCCGCCACACGCTCGGCCTCCTGCCTGGCCGCATCGCGCTCCAAAGCTCCGACGCCGATTCCCGATTGCTCCTGGCCGACGACAACGCCGACGCCCGTTTGCTCAACCGGCCGGGCGAGGGCATCCTCAATCTCCGTGGTGGCGTCAACGAGGCGAACCGCCGCTTCCAGGCGTCGTTCATCGACGTCGATGACCGCGCGACGCTCGTGAAGCGCTTGCGTGAGCGGGCCGATGCGGACGGCTTCACCGAGCGTCCGGTGGTGTTCGAGGGGAGCGTCGCGGTCACCGTGGATGCGCTCCCGGAGGAGGTCTGGTCCCTCGATCCGACGAAGACGATCCGTCTCCCGTTGGGTCTTCCGCTCACGCTCGACGGGCCGGTCGTCGCCGAGCTCCGTCGCGAGCCGGGCGGTCACCTGCTGATCGTCGCCGAGGAAGACGCGGCGGCCGACACGCTCGCCGTGGTCTGCGGCACGCTCGTCCGCAACGGGATCGGGGTGGACATCGTCGACTACGGTCCGCCCGACGACGCCCTCGCCACCGACTTCGAGCGGTTCGCCGGCGGCGACGGTGTTTCGCTGTCGCGCCGTCGCGGCGCCACGGCCGTCCTCACCGCGGTGCGCGACGAGATCGCCAGCCGTCATGAGACGTCCGACTTCCGCGCGCCGGCGCGGGTGCTCGTCCTCTCCGCCCTCCACCGCGCCCGGGACTTCGAGATCGGCGAGGAGGCGCAGCTCCTGGACGAGATCCTCCGCGAGGGCGCCGACGTCGGCGTGCACGTGATCGTCTGGGTCGACAAGAACGTGTCGCTCGGCCGGCGCCTGTCGTCGAGCGCTGCACGGGAATTCGGTGTGCGACTCGTGGGCCCCATGAGCCGTGATGACGCGTTCGCGCTGACCGAGTCCGACGCTCCGAGCTCGCTCACCGGTGCGCAACTCGTCCTCGACGACCACGAGCGTGCCACCACGGTGCGCCTGCGTCGGATCCTGCGCCCGGCGCCCGACTGGGCCGCGGCCGAGCCGACGGGCGCGGCGTGAGCGACGGCGCGCATGTCACCGTCGAGGCGCTGGACGAGATCGGCTCCGCACTGACGCAGTTCGCCGCCGACACGAGCCTCGCGACGACCGACGCGGCCCGGGCCGCGGAGCGCGCGCTGCACGACATCAAGGACGAACTGAAGGCCCGGGAGCTGTTCCTCCTGGGAGCCACGCGACGCCTCGCCGAGTGCGAGATGTCGGACCGCGAGTCCTGTGCGTTCGAGGCTGGCGTCGTGAAGACCGCCGACGAGCGAGTCGAGGCCGCCAAGGAGGCGCAGGTGACTGCCATGGCCGCGGTCGCCGGTTTCGCCGGCCCGCGGAAGCGGTTCGAGGTCAGCGTCTCGAACGGCAGCCGCGGTGGGATCCGTCACCTGGCGATCCTCCGGGCGGACATCGAGCAGTACGCCCGGGGCGGCTTCGGCCCCAGCGGCGCCGTGGGCGGCATCGGCGGCGGCGCAGCCGCGGGCGGGAGCGCACCGGGCGGCGGCTCTGCGGGTGGTACCGGTCCCTCGGTACCCGCCGGCTTTCCGGAGGGTTTCGCGCTCATGCCGCTGTCGATGATCGACGGCGCCGAGTCCGATCCGGGCGACTGGAAGTCCGATGTGAACCCGGCTGATCTGCGCTGGGGGCTGAACGCCGTCGACGAGGTGGTCATGCCTGCCATGGCCGGCGGAAAGGGCCCGGACTACTTCAGGGACCGCGACACCGCCAAGGGTGTCTATGGCAGCCGCAGCCTCAGCGACACGTATTCCGGATTCTTCGGCACGAGTGAGGCGATCAAGCTCCAGCCCGCCGCTGGCGGGAGATACACGATCGAAAACGGTCGCCATCGCGTGTGGTTGGCGCGCGAGATGGGCTTCGACGCGATCCCGGTGCGGCTCCGGTGACCGTCGACCGTCATGCCGGTGACCTGCGTGCCGCCACGCGCCGGCTCGAGACGGCGCTCGCCCAGGCCCGCTCCTGGGACGACCAGGCACGGCGCTCCTTCGACGAGCGGTTCGTCCGGCCGCTCGAGAGCGAGACCCGCAACGCCCAGCAGGCCATCGACCGCCTGGCGGTCGAGATCGACCGCGCCCTGAAGCAGTTGAAGTGACTCCCGAACCACCCTTGGAGAACGCATGAGCGTCGCCCACGTCAACCCCGACGACCTTCGCAAGCTGCAGTCGGCGGTGAAAACCAGCCAGACCGAGATCGACCAGGCGATCCGCAAGCTCCAGAGTGCCTTCCAGAAGGCCGACTGGAAGGACGCCGCCCGGCAACAGTTCGAGGGCAAGCTCAACGAAGCGGTGAGCGGTGTCCGACAGACGAAGTCGAAGCTCGCCGAACTCGAGCCGATCCTCGCCAAGAAGTCCGCAGAGGTCGCGCAGTACCTCGGGCGGTAGACGCCGAACACCCGGCCACCGCCCGGCCGCCGCGCTCCAGTCCGCAGCGCGGCGGCCGTTCCTGTAGCCCATGCAGGGCTACGTCGACTACGCACGCACGAGTGATCGCGTGCGCACGCGTCGGCGGCCGCGCGACGAGCGCACCCGCCAGCAGCCGCGCCACCTCGCGGCGCTGCTGGAGGCTCGGGCGTTCGTGATCCACGACTGCCCGGTCGGCTCGGGGCTGCCGTCGGTCGACCACGTCGCGGTCGGCAGCTCGGGCGTCTGGGTGATCGTGAGCCGCCGCGTGAGCATCAGCCGCGTGCAGCTGCGGCGGTCGCTCGTCGGGCCAACCAAGCTCCTCGTCGGCAGCACCGACCGCTCCGAGCTCCTCGCCCTCGCGGACCGCCAGCGCAAGGCCGTCTGCGAAACCCTTGCCGACCAGCCCGACGTGCCGGTCCACACCGCGATCACGTTCGCCGGCGGTCAGTACCCACTCTTCGGCACGCTCTCCACCGCCGGCCATCGCATCCTTCCGCCGACCGCCCTCGCCGACGAGGTCAGCGCCAGCGGTCCCCTCAGCCGCGCCGAG
>JAVHXX010000166.1:4503-8773 GCA_031119595.1 Patulibacter sp.
GCCGACCGCCCTCGCCGACGAGGTCAGCGCCAGCGGTCCCCTCAGCCGCGCCGAGAGCCGCGCCGTGGCGGCCCTGCTCGACGGCCGCCTGCGGTAGCGAGCACGCGCCGCGGCCGCGGCGCCGGCGCGGAATCAGGCGGTCAATTCCACCCACCACCTGGGCAACATCGACCGCCTGATCCCCGCTGCGGCACCACCGTCAGAGTGCGCGCGGCGACCAGACCCGGATCGTGCCGAGATCGTCGGCCAGACGCTGCAGATCGACCGGGTCCGAGGTGAGCACCGTCGCCTGCTGACGCTGCGCCGCCGACACCGCCACCGTCGCGTCGACCGCGCTCGCACCCTCGACGCGACCGACGAGCTCACCGGCGCGCTTGGCCAGCAGTTCGCTGAGCGGCTCGATGATCGACACGCCGATCAGCTGCGCCGTCCAGTAGCCGCGCTCACGCGTCGAGCCACGCCACGACTCCACGAGCACGGTCGTCGGGATCGTGATCTCGGCGTCGCCGCGCCGCGCAGCCGCCACGACGTCGCGCATCCAAAGCTTCTGGTCTTGGTAGGCGATGACCGCGCCCGTGTCGAGGGTCCAGCGACGAATCACTCGTCCCACACCGCGTCGATCGACTTCAACGTCGCCTCAACGTCCGCGTCGTCGATCGGCCCCCGCAGCTTGATGTCGAGCTCGACGAGCGCCGCCAGCCCCTCGCGCCGCAGCCGCTGCGCCAGCGCCTCGTTCACATACGCGGAGAAGTTCCCGCCGCTCGCGCGTGCGGCTTTCTCGACCACGTCGGCGTCGAGCGTCACCGTCTTCTTCACCATGGTCATACCGGTGATCCTACCGCCGGCCGCCGGCAAGATCACCGCATTCGTTCGCATGTCGGGAAGTCTCCTCGGCGACCTGCGACATCAATGCGACGGACTGCACCAACATCGCGCAGACCTCGCATCGAACCCGCGCCCATCGCTGTCAGATCCGCGCGCCCTCATGCGACCTCTCCCCATGCCCCGCCCCTCGCTCTTCATCAGCCATGACGCCGATGCCGACTGGCTCACCGCGATCGCCTACGGCTTCGTCGACGACGACGTCGACCCGCGCCGATGGGACCCGATCAGCTGCCGATCGGCCTGGCTCCTCGACGAGCCGGGCGGCCGGCCGATCGGCGTCCGGGTGGAGGAGGTGTCGACCGCGGGGCTCGACGAGCCGGAGTTCCTCGGCGGCCACTTCGACGACTTCGTCGATCCGATCGGGCCGCGGTTCGACGCCCCGACGCTCGGCCTCACGGAGGTCAGCGCGGCCGAGGTCCTCATCGCCGCGTACGCGATGCACAAGAGCGAACACACGCTCAACCGCGCCTTCTTCAACGCCGCGATCCAGGCGTCCGGGACCGAGGCGCTGCGCCTCTGGAACCTCTGCCTCGAATCCGGCGACCCGATGGCCCACTACGGCCTCGGACTCACCACCTTCGACCTCGGCGACACCCATCGCGCGTACAGCCACCTCCGCTTCTACGCGACCCTGGCCACCCACAGCCCGTGGGCTCACTCATGGCTCGGCCGGGCCGCGCTCGCCGAGGGCCACGACGACGAGGCCATCGCCGCCCTGCGCCGCGCCGTCGAACTCGGCCTCGATACCGACACACAGACCGACGCCGAAGAGCTCCTCGCGCGCGTGCTGTGAGGGCGCCGGCTGAGGGGGTCCGCCACACCACCCGTCGACCCGCATTGCGAGATCCCGCAGTTCAACCTGCGGCGCCAGCTGCCGAGCCAGTGGGCATGCCCGCCCGGTTGACGCACGCGACCCCAGGCACGAGAGTGCCCGAGACGCACCGTGTCGAGGCGCGCCGCGACACCGCGGCGCCACGTCTGTCAGATCTCGACCGCCCCTCCTGACCCTCCGGCATGCAGCAGCTCTCCGACGGCCGGCTCGTCCTCTCCGCGACGGACCTCACGAACCATCTCGCCTGCGCGCACCTCACGCAGCAGCGGCTCGGCATCGTGCGCGGCGAGCGACCCAAGGCGCAGACCTCCGAGAGCGCGCACGCCGATCTCCTGCGCCAGCGCGGCGACGAACACGAGCAGGCCCAGCTCGCGAGGCTCATCGACGCAGCAGGCGGCGACTGGGCCGAGCTGCCCTCGGTGCGCCGCCACGACGACGCCGGCAAGTACCTCCCGCCGACCGCCGAGCTCCTCGAGGAGGCCGCCGCAGCGACCGCCGCCGCGATGCGCGCCGGCACGCGGCTCCTCTTCCAGGCGTCGTTCTTCGACGGCCGCTGGCAGGGCGCGACCGATTTCCTGCGCCGCGTAAACCTCGCCGACGCCCCCGACGACCGCACCCGCGAGCTCATCGAGCGGTCGACCCTCGGGGACTACGCCTACGAGGTGCTCGACACGAAGCTGTCGAAGGCCGTCAAGCCGCACGTCGTGCACCAGTTGCTCATCTACTCGCGGCTCGTCGGGCGGATCCAGGGCGTCGAGCTGCCGACCGCGTGGGTGATCCTGGGCGACGGCGTCCACGCGCCCGTCGACCTCACGCAGTACGGCGCGCTGCACCGTCGGGTGATCCGCCGCTTCGAGACGGTCGTCGCCGCCGACACCGTCGACACCTATCCCGAGCCCGTCGCGCACTGCCCGATCTGCTCGATGTCCGGCGAGTGCGACCGGCGGCTGCGTGACGACGACCACCTCAGTCTCGTCGCCCGGGCCCGCCGCAACCAGCGCGAGCTGCTCGTCGACCTCGGCTTGTCGACGGTCGCCTCGCTCGCGGGGGTCGCCGCCGATGTCGACGCCGGTACCCTCGCCGCGGCCGACGGCGCGCCGCTGGCCCCCGAGCCGCTGCGCGCCCTCGGCACCGAACGGTTCACGCTCCTGCGTGACCAGGCCGCGCTGCAGATCCAGTCGCGCGAGTCGGGCCTGCCGACGCACAAGCTGCTCGAGCCGATCCGCCGCGCCGGCTTGGCGCTCCTGCCCGAGCCGAGCCCCGCCGACATCTTCTTCGACCTCGAGGGCGACCCGTACGTCGGCGAGCGCGGGATCGAGTACCTGTGGGGCTGGTCGCAGGCCGGGGCCGACGGCGCCTACGACTGCCGGTGGGCTCACGATCCGGCGCAGGAGAAGGCCGCGCTGGAGGCGTTCGTCGACCACGTCGTCGAGCAGCGCCGGCTCCATCCGGGCCTGCACGTGTACCACTACGCGCCGCACGAGCGGTCGATGCTGCTGACCCTCTCGGTGCGTCACGCGACCCGCGAGCGCGAGGTCGACTGGATGGTCAGCAACGGCGTGCTCGTCGACCTCTACGCCGTGGTCGCCCGGGCGCTGCAGGTCGGCGAGGAGTCGTATTCGCTGAAGAAGCTGGAGCGCCACCACGCGTTCGAGCGGCTCGAGACGAGCGTGCGTGAGGGCGGCGGGTCGATCGTCGCGTACGAGGCGTGGCTCGAGGATCCGACCGCCGGCGAGCTGCTCGAGAGCATCCGCGCCTACAACGAGGAGGACTGCCGCTCGACCTGGTCGCTGCGCGAGTGGCTCTGGAACGACCTCCTCCCCGAGGCCCAGGCCGCCTTCCCGGGCGAGGACTGGGCCGAGTTGCGCCGGGTCGACGTGGCGGAGGAGCGCGACGAGCCCGAGTGGGTGACGAGCGTGCAGGGCGTGGTCGACAAGCTCCACGCCGGCCTGCCCGACGACCGCGCAGACGACGATCCGATCCAGGCCGAGCGGCGCCTCGCGGGCGACCTGCTCTTCTACCTGCGGCGCGAGCAGAAGCCCGAGTGGTGGCGCTACTTCGCGCTCCTCGACGCGAGCCCGATCGACCTCATCGACGAGCGGGAGGCGCTCGCCGGGCTCGAGCTCGACACGTCCGTGGAGCCGGTGTCGCCGGGGCCCCGGTCGCGGTCGCTCGACTACGCGTTCGGGTTCCCGCCGCAGGATTTCAAGATGCCGATGAGCGTGATCGACCACGCGACCGGCAAGGGCGTGAACCTGGTCGACGTCGACTTCGGCACGGGCCGCGCTGTGATCCGCCGCGCGAAGTCCGCGGCCGACGAGGCCTTCCCGGGCGCGCTCGTGCCCGGCCAGCCGATCGACGCGACGGAGCAACGCCGCGCCCTGGAGGCCGTGGCCGACGTCGAGCTCGGTGGGTTCGGGAGCGCGGTGTCGCCGCCGCCGAAGGGCAAGGCTGCGGCCGATGCGGCCGCCGCGATCTGGCGGCCGCCGTCGACGCCGCACGGGCGGTTCGCGGCGGCGCTCCAGACGGTGTGCGCCGACCTCGCGCGGCAGA
>JAVHXX010000167.1 GCA_031119595.1 Patulibacter sp.
CGAGCGACGGCGACGGCAGATGCGGCCCGAGCGTTCGGTACGCCCACACGAGCAGCTCGTGCTCGCCGCCTGGCAGACCTTCTTCCTCCTCGTGCCGGTCGTCAGCACGACGTTCGCGTCGCTGCCGACGCTGCTGGCCGGCCTCTCGCGGGAAGACCTCGGCTGGCTGCTCGTCGACGAGGCCGGACAGGCCCAGCCGCAGCAGGCCGCGGGTGCGATCTGGCGGTGCCGGCGCGCGGTGATCGTCGGCGACCCGCTCCAGCTCGAGCCGGTGTCGACGCTGCCGACGTCGCTCGCCGAGGCGATCCGCCGGCGCTACGGCGTGGGCCGCGAGTACGTGTCGCCGGAGGCGTCGGTCCAGCGCCTCGCCGACGCCGTCACGCCGTGGGGCGGCCTCCGCGGCGAGGACGACCTCTGGGTCGGGGTGCCGATGAACGTGCACCGGCGGTGCGAGTCCCCCGTCTTCGACCTCGTGAACGCGATCGCCTACGGCGGCCGGATGGTCAACGCCACCATGCCCCGCGAGCCGCATCCCGCGCTGCGCGTGCCCACCTGCTGGCTCGACGTGCCGCCCGGCACGCTGGCCGGCGAGGGGCACTGGAACCCCGACGAGGGCGCGCGCCTCGACGCCCTCTTGGAGCACCTCGGCCGCAGCGGCTACGACTTCCGGGAGGTGTTCGCGGTGAGCCCGTTCCGCGAGGTGGCCACCCACCTGCGGCGCCGTGCCGACGACCATCGCCACCGCGGCATGACCGGCGGCACGATCCACACGATCCAGGGCCGCGAGGCCGACACCGTGATCCTCGTGCTCGGCAGCGCCCCGGGGCAGGCGGCGGCCCGGCGGTGGGCGTCGATGAAGCCCAACCTCCTCAACGTCGCTGCGAGCCGTGCGCGGCAACGGCTGTATGTGATCGGCGACCACGACGCCTGGATCGGGCTGCCGCACTTCCGGGAGCTCGCGGGACTGCGGCGCGTCGCGCCGCCGTGGGCGCGGCGGTAGGTCGCAGCGGCCGGGCGCTCGCCGCGCCCTACGCCACGATCCGCAGCCGATGGGTCGCGCCGATCTGCTCCACCCGCTCCTCCGGGACACCGCACGCCGACGCGAAGTCGGGCCAACGCTGCACGACCTCGGTGACCTCGCGGAGGATCGCCTTCGGTCGACCCTGCTTGATCCCGGCGACCCGGCCCGTGGCGACGAAGTCGGCGAGCGTGAAGGCGTCGCGCTTGCCGTTGACCGACATCTGGTGCAGACGCATCCAGCGGTTGGAAGGGTCGTACGCGTAGGTGAGGTCGTAGGCGGGAGAGAGCGACCACGTGCCGCGCCGATCCATGAGGAACGCGACGTTCTTCACGTGGTCGTCCTGGTTGCGTGCGACCACGTTGAAGGCCATGCGGCGAAACTGCTCCTCGGCGACGGGCGCGTCGAGGCCGAGCGTGCGGATCGCCAGGAAGGCCTGCTCGTACGTGTGGACGTCGGGCTGGTTGTAGTCGAGGTGGGCGAGCGCCCCGAGGGACTGCATGTGGAGCTTCCCGCCGGTGGCGGTGCGGTCGAACCGCCGCGTCATGAAATGGCGCCGGCCGTGCTCCTCCAGCAGCTGGCACTCGCTCATCGCGATGCCCGCGGCCGTGGCCATCTGCGCGTACGCGAGCTCGATGGCCCCGAACCCCTCCGGGTCACGCAGGCCGTGATCGCCGTTGCCGCGCACGCCGTCGAACTTCAGGAGCCAGTGCTCGAAGCCGGCAGGCACGTCGACCTGGCCGGAGCGCACCTCCTGGGTCGTCGGATTCCACGCGATCACCGCCTTCGCCCGCGCGCCGCCGGCGGACGTACCGACCCGCAGGATGTCGCGGAGGGCCTCGGCCTCGTGATCGCCCGAGAAGGACGCGACGAGCGCGGCACGGTCGGTCAGGGCCTCGGAGGCGAGCCGCACGAGCGCGTCGACCTCGAGCGCGTTCGACGTCTCCGCCCGCGGCCCGGTGCTCGGGACGAACTCGAGCGCTCCCATCGCGCGCGTGCCGACGTAACAGAGGCGCTCGACCGCGCTGAAGCTGCCCGGCTCGCGGCCCTGCGACGCCAGCCACGCGTCGATGAGGGCGTTGCCGTAGCGGTCGGGTAGGGCGTCGGCGAGGAGCCCCGGCAACCCTTGGAACGCCTCCCGGCCGAGCTGCGGAAACGTGTAGACCCGCCGCCCGAGCGGCATCGTGAGCGGCGCGATCTCGACACCTCGATCGGCGAAGTCGGGCTCGTACTCGAACGCCGCCGGGCTCGCCGCGGTGTCCTGCGAGACCGCTCCGATCGTGGTGCCCCACAGCCTGACCTCGGCGACCGTCATGTGGGCGGTGGCTCGTCGCCCCAGCGGAACGGCGCGGCGTCGTCGGCGGGCTCGGGCGGAGGAACCGCAGGCGGCGGTGCCTGTCCCGGAGGCGGCGCCGTGGACCCGGAACGCCGGCGCGGCGCGCTCCCTCCCGAGTCGCGCCGAGGACTGCGCGGCGAGGCTCGACGCCGCTCGCGTCGCGCCGCGCGCAACTGCTCGAGTGGGCTGGCGGCCGGCGGCGGGAACACGAGGTCGAGGCGCTCGAGGGCTCCGAGTGCGCGAAGGATCCTCACGAGGTTCGTGGTGGTCGTCGACTCGCCGGCCTCGAACCGCTCGAGGGTCCGCTTCGAGACGCCTGCGCGCTCGGCGACCTGCTGTTGCGAGAGATTCGCGGCCAGGCGGATCCGCTCCGCGCCACGGCCGACCTCGACCAAGGCGGCGGCGTCGGAAAGGGTGGAGGCAAAGGTGTTCATGTCGTCAAGATCGGCGAGTATGCGGCGAAACGGCGCTTTGCTCGCAGATCTTGACGAGCATAGGACGGAGCCGCCAATGCGTCAAATCGTCAAGATCGACGGATTCTTCCCAGATTCGTCATGAACTCGACAAAGGCGGCGACGAAACCTGCCGCAGGAACGCGATCGTCGCATCGAGCGTGGCCCGACCGTCGGCGGTGTCGAGGTCGAACTGGTACTCGTGCTCGAGCTTCGGCTCGTGGTCGTCGGGGAAGAAGCGGGTGGTCACCGGCACACCCAGGCGGCGGAGCTTCGCGGCGAGCGGCTTCGACTGGCCGGCGGTCAGCGGGTCGGTGTTGCCGCCGGTGATGAAGGTCGGCGGGAAGGCGGCCGTGATGTCGTTGATGGTCGACATCTGCCGGAAGATCGGCGACGCCTTGTCCTTCGTGCCGGCGTAGGCCCACATGAGCGTGGCGACGGCGAAGCCGAGCGGCCCCTTCGGCGCGTCCTTGCTGCCGGCCGAGAACGGCGACGCGTCGTAGACGCCGCAGTCGAGGACCGTCCCGCGCAGGGCGCTTGCCGGGAGCGTGGGCTCGATGCCGAGATCGGTCGCGTACGCCGGGTTGGTGGTCAGCGCCGCGACCTGGCTCGCGAGCTGCGCGCCCGCCGAGTCGCCGGCGAGCATGATCCGGGACGGGTCGAGGTGCAGCGCGGCCGCGTGGCTGCGGAGGTACCCGAGCGCGTGGTTGATCTCGACGACCGGCCCCGGGTAGTGGTGTTCGGGCGCGAGCGAGTAGTTCACGGACACGACCGCGAACCCCTTCGACGCGATCAGCTCGAAGTACGGGGCGGCATCGGCCTTGTCGCCGGCGAGCCAGCCGCCACCGTGGATCCAGACGACGATCGGGTAGCGCGTCCGGGTTTCCGGGGTCGTGGTCGAGGGGGCGGGCGTCGTCGCGCTGGTCCCGACCGTCGGCGTGTAGACGTCGAGGAGCGCGGCGGCCGGTCCGGCCATGTACCGGCGGTCCCGCACGACGGCCACGTTCTCCACGCCCGCGGCGTGCTTCTCCATCGCCTTCAGGGTCGTCGCGGACTGGCTGTTGAGCGCGCTGCGGATGATGAGCGCGCCCGGGGTCGGGCTGCTCGTGAGCACGATCCACCCGACGCCCGCGATCGCGACCACCGCCACGACCAGCCCGATGACGACCCGGACCAGGCGGCGCCGCAGCGGATGCGGGCGCGGCGTCACCTCAGGCGGCGCCGCAGCACCGCTTGTACTTGCGCCCGGACCCGCACCAGCAGACGTCGTTGCGGCCGGGCGGCCAGGCGAGTTCGGCCCCGCGGTCGACCACGGCCTCGCGGAGGGCGTCCGGCAGGTCGGCGACGAGCCGTTCCAATGGCACGCCCGCCGCGACGAACGTGGCGACATCCACGGGTTCGAGGACGAGCGAGTGACCGGTCGCGGGTTGGGCGCGCCACTCGAGGTCCAGGCCGCGGTAGTAGGCACCCGGGTCGTCGAGCTGGAGTGGCTCGACGAGGTCCGGCCAGGCGTCGGCCGCAGCGGCGAGCTGGTCGCGGGGCACGAAGAGCTGGTGGGCCTCGGCAGCCTCGGCGGCGGCGAGCTCTGCCCGGAGCCGCGCGAGCTCCGCGAAGCCGGCCTCGTCGTCGGCGTCCGGGTCGAGGCCGAGTTCCTCGCGCAGCAGGGCGCGCGGCGCCTGCACGGACCCGAGCACCTCGGGTTCCTTCGCGCGGCGGGCGATGGCGAGTGCCTCGTCGTGGAAGGCGAGCGCGAGGGTGCTGTCGGCGGTCTCGATGACCTCCGCGAACGAGCTCAGCAGGTAGGCGCCGTCGGGCGGCCCTGCGGAGAGCTGACGCAGGTCGGCGACGGCGGATTCGCGGTCACCCGAGGCGTAGCGGTAGCCGAAGAGCGTGCCGATCTCCCGCCAGCGGTTGGTACACGGGTGCTCGAGCGCGGCGGCCTGCAGGCGCACGGCCTCCTCGGCATCGCCGGCGTCGGCGGCGTCCATCGCGAGCTCGGCGTAGAGATCACCGACGGGCTCGTGCTCCTCCACCGCGGCCGGGTCGGCGGCGTCGAGCGCGGAGAGCTCCACGAGGGCGTCCTCGGCCGCGCCGACCGTCTCCGCCTCGAAGAACCGCAGCAGCACCTGGTCGATCGCCACCGTCGTCATCGACCCATCATGTCGTACGTGATTCTGCGGAGGCCCGATTGACCGGCACGGGCGCCGTTCGTAGGGTTCGGCCGCCCGCTGTCCAGACGCCCGGTCCACCCACGCCGCCGGGCGCCCCGAGGAGACCCACCCATGTCCCGCGCGCTCCGCCTCCACCGCCGCACCCCGAGCCCTGTCCTGCTCACGAACGCCCTCGCCGCGACCGCCGCGCTCGCCCTCGCTTCGGGCGTCGCGCCCGCCGCCGACGCTGCCGCGGCGAAGCCGAAGAAGACCGCGAAGAAGAAGGCGTCGACCAAGCCGGTGCTGAAGGTCTCCGGCATCTCCGTGAACGGCTGGTACTCGGCGCCGGGCGGCAAGGCGAAGGCCGACGACGACACGAACGCCTGCTACCGGATGCTCGGCCCGGCCGGCACTCCGCCGCAGTTCCAGGCGTTTCCCTTCGTGCACGCCGTGAACATCCCCGCCGACGCCCCGACCACGGTCGTCTTCCACACGCCGTGGGACTCGCGCACCACCGAGGACCAGATCACCGCCACCGGCCGGTTCTCCGACGTGCTCTTCAAGACCACGAAGAGCGACCTGGCGGCCTCGTTCGGCGGGCCCTCGTCGTCGAAGGACTTCTACCGGTACTCGATGCTGCCGACGGGCCTTCCGGTGATGTCCTTCGCCGACGGCGCCTACACGGTGACGGTCACCACGACCGTGAAGGGCAAGCCGCTCACGGCGAGCGGCTCCGTGACCGTCGCCTGCTGAGCGACCGGGGCGGACCGCTCGCGGAGCGGTTCGTCCCTAGTCTCCTCTGGATGTCCGAAGCGCCTTCCACGCCCACTGCTCACTGGGTCCAGGACGACGCCGAGATCGCCACGCTGGCAGCGCAGGTCGTCGACCCGGCGCGCGAGCGGCTCCTCGTCTGCGTCACCACCCAGCCCTCGCGTGAGCGCCCCTACGTCGATCCGGACGAGCTCGCCCGCCAGCTCGAGGGCCGCGCCGACGTGTGGGCGATCACCGCCTCGGAGCAGGCGTGGGCGCTCACCGAGGCGCTCCCGCCGAAGATCGACGTCTACGGCGGCGCGGTCCGTGCGTGGACCCCGATCCCGGAGGGCAAGGAGATCTTCCCGAGCGACCACCCGCAGTGGACCGTCTTCTCCGAGGGCGACGCCGCGCGCGTGACCCAGGCCGTCGTCGAGTACGCGTCGCTCGCCGAGAACCCGCCGCCGGAGTTCGGCAGCGCCGCGCTCGCCAAGGTGACCGCCGTGCGCAAGGCCGGCGCCGAGCTCGAGCTGTCGACCGGGCACCCGGCGTTCGCGTCGAACCAGCACCTCGTGCAGGCCGGTGAGGTGTACCACGCCCGCGAGATCCTGCAGGTCGGGCAGGAAGTCGAGGTGCGGGTCGGCCCGTGGCATCCGCAGGCGATGCGCATCTCGGTGTCGCTCCGCGACTACGCCCCGGACCCGTGGCAGCGCCTCGAGGACCAGTACGCGATCGACTCGATCATCGAGGTGATCGTCACCTCGATCCAGCCGTTCGGCGCCTTCGTCGAGCTGCTCCCCGGCGCCGAGGGCCTGCTCCACAAGAGCAAGATCGCCGACGAGTTCGTGCACTACGTCGACGACTTCGTGCGCCCCGGCGACCGCATCGCCGTGCGCCTCCTCTCCCTCGACCCCGAGGACCGCAAGGCCGAGGTGTCGCTCCTCGACGTGCCCGAGGGCGCGACGCCCGTGCCGCTCGCGTCGGTCTACGAGGGCGGGCCGGGTTGGCTCCCGGACACGCCCGGTGGGTTCGACGCGGTCGACGAGGCCGAAGCGGCGGCCGAAGCCGCGGCGAACCCGCCCACGCGCGACACCCCCGGCGCCGTGCCGACCTGGGACGCCGTCGAACGCGAGCGCGCCGAGGCCGACGCGCTCCGTGCGCGGGTCGCGGAGCTCGAGGCACAGCTCGTCGAGGTGACCGCGGAGCGCGACGCGCTGCGCGGCGACGAGGATCGGGAGGTGGCGGCGGCCGAAGCCGACGTTGACGTCACGTCCGAGGTCGACGCCGGAGCCGTGCCCGAGGTTGGGTCAGAGGTCGAGGTCGATGCTGCTCCGGCAGTCGATGCCGACGCCGAGCCGCCTGCGGGCGCCGACGCCGATCCGGCGCCCCAGCTCGATCTGGACGCACCGGCCGGTGACGTCCCGGACGCGGAGTAGCCTGCGCGCGATGTCGCTCACGCTCGAGGATCTGCCCCTGCAGCCGACGCCGGTCGACGAGGCCGCGACGCTCTCCGAGCTCCTCGCGAGCGACGAGCTCGCGCGCTTCTCGATGACCTTCGACGGCTACGAGTTCTACGGCGAGCACTCGACCGCCGTGCTCGTCGCGCGGCGCGAGGAGTGGGAGCGCGAGGGCACGCTCCCTCGTGATGTCGATGCCGTCCGCGGCCTGCTGTTCCTCGCGTTCCGCCACGAGCGGTTCGTCGAGCTCGACGACGGCTTCACCATCACGGACGCCGTTGGCGAGGTCGTGCACCGTCCGGATCCCGAGCGCATCACGCATGCGCGCCGCGAGCACGAGCGCTTCAAGCATGCCCTGCTCGAGCGCATCCGCGAGCTGCTCGACACCGACGGCGACTGAGCCGGGCGCAGGTCGCCGGGCGGCGCGGCCGTCCTACGCTGTGGCGCATGCCTGCCGACGCCGCCGCCACGCTCCCCGATCTGCGCACCGTGTTCGGGTTCGGGGTGGCCGGGAACTTCGCCGGACACCTCGAGCAGGCCGGTGAGGCCGCAGACTTCGTGTCGGTGCAGGCCGCGTCCGCGGAGGCTCCGAAGGGGATCTTCCCGTGGTTCGTTCCCGGTGCCGCGCCGGCCGACGGCGCCGCGCCTGCCGAGCTGACCGACGCCGGCGCGCTCGACGGCGTGCCCGCGTTCCTCGGGACCTTTCCGGTGGCGGCCGACCACGTCGTGCGGCCGGCCGGCGACGAGGTGAACCTGCAGATCGAGCCGGAGGTCGGGGTGATCGCGCGGGTGTCGTACGACGCCGCCGGCCAGGTGACCGGCCTCGCGCCCGAGGCGATCGGCGCCTTCAACGACTGCTCGATCCGCCGCGCGGGAGCCGCGAAGATCAGCCACAAGAAGAACTGGGGGCCGGCGTCGAAGGGCTTCTCGCAGACCCTCCTGCCGATCACCGACCTCGACCCGGCCGGCCCGACGCGCACGCTCCGCCTCACCTGCTTCCTGCTCCGCGACGGCGAGCTGCTCCCCTACGGCGTCGACAGCGCCCTGCCCGACTACTCCTACTACGGCGACCAGCTCCTCGACTGGATCGTCGACCGCCTCAACCACCAGACCGGCTCGCCGGACACGCCCCTCGAACCCGTCGGCGACTACCTCCGTGCCGCCGGCCGCCCGGACCACGTCCTCATCGGCATCGGCGCCACGCGCTACACCCCGCTCGGCGAGTCCACCTACCTCGAGGTCGGCGACGAGGCGATGGTCGCCGTCTACGACGCGGCCTCGGTGAACGCGGACGCCGTGGCGGACGCGCTGCGGGTCGGGGGCGAGGCTGCCCTGGTCGGGGCGTCCGTGTTGCGGCAGAGGGTGGTGGCGGGGTAGGCGGCTTGGGTTGGCGGGGCGGCTTCGGGTCGGGTCGGCCTTCGGCCTGCTTTTGGTTTTGGGCTTCGCCCGGGGTTTGACTTGGGTGCAAGTGTCGATTTGGTCGGGGCGGGGTGCTCCTCGGGAGGGCGGGCCGTGCAGCAGACCCGGGCCGTTTTGGCTGTCCACGTGGGGCGGGGAGCCGGGCCGCTGCCCTCCCGTGAATCACCCCGCCCCGACGCATTGAC
>JAVHXX010000168.1 GCA_031119595.1 Patulibacter sp.
GTCCACGACCGTCGCCGCAGCGAGTTCGTGCCCGCAGAGGCTGCACGCTCCACCGCCGACAAGCTCTTCTCCCGCGGCCCGTGGGCGATCCTCGTGCTCGCGGTCGCCGTCCCGGTCGCCGTGGCCGCGTTCACCGGCGACCCACCCGTGGCCCGGGTCGACGTCGGCCCGGCCAGCACGCTGCCGGTCGCGAAGTGGACGTCGTCGACGATCAAGCGACCTGCGATCGACACGACCGCCGATCTGCTGCTCGGCGAGTCCGTCGAGTTCCGCTCCCCGGATCGCCGCGCCGCCGTGACCGTCGGTCCCGTCGACCGCGCCTCGGGGCTCGCACCGGCGTCGCTCGGCAAGGGCGTGCAGGCCGCGCGGCTGCGCGTCGCCGGCGGCACGGTCCGGCAGTGGCAGGCGCCCGAGAAGGGCGGGGTCCAGCGGTATGCCGTCGCCGCGACCGACGATGGTGCGGTCGCCGTGGTCTGCCACGGACCGGTCGCCCTCGTCCGGGCGGCCTGCGACCACGTGGTGGGGGCGCTCCGCGCGGACCACGGCACGCTCTCCGGCGACCCGGACGTGGACGTCGCGACCGAGATCGCCGCGGCGCTGAAGACCGCCGGGGCCGCTCGCAAACGGACGCTCGCCGTCAAGGACCGCACCGCCCGCGCGAAGGACGCACGGGCCATCGCTACGGCCTACGCCGCCGCGGCCAAGCGCATCGGCACGCTGCACACCGCCCGCCCGTGGGACCGCGACCTCACGCGGCTCGGCTCGGCTCTCGGGTCGACCTCGCGTGCCTTCACGAGCGTCGAGAAGGCGGCGCAGGGCAAGGACCGCTCCCGCGACGGCCGCGCCCGGACCGGGCTGCGCGAAGCCGACGCCTCCGTCGACGTGGCCCTCGAACGCCTGAAGGCCCGCGGGTACGCGGTCGCGGGCGTGTCGACCCACGGCCGGGGCCACTGACGCACGCCCCGGCGGCACCGCGCCGAGGACCCGAAACCGGTCACAGGATGTTGTCCGGGTGTCCACAGACGATCCCCAGGATCGGTTGACAGGATCGCGGTGTGTCAGCCAACCGCGCCGCTCTGTTCGCCACTCCCCTGGTGATCGCGAGCGCGCTCGTGCCTGCACTCCAGCGGCCGTCGACCGCACGGTCGACGGCGCCGCGGGCCTCCGCATCGGTGGTTTCGATGGCCGCCACCACGCCGGCCGCCACGACGCCGAAGGTGACCACGACGACCTCGTCGACGCCCAAGGCATGCATCTCCGATGCCCGCATCGCTTCGGCCCGTCGCTACGCCCGGTCCCGGCCCGGCTCGGTGTCGTTCGCGGTGTTCGTCGGCGGGCAGATCCGGAGCGACGAGGGGAGCGTCCGGTATCGCTCCGCGAGCCTCGTGAAGGCGATGCTGCTCGTCGCGGACCTCCGCCGCCACGCGGGTGACCACGCCCCGCTCACGCGCGCCGACCGCGCCCGTCTCCACGCGATGATCCACGTCTCCGACAACGCGGCCGCCACGGCGACCTATGCGCTCGTCGGCTCGAGCGGCCTGACCTCGGTCGCGCACCTCGCGGGCATGCGGAACTACACGCTCCGCGGGAGCTGGGGTACCTCCGAGCTCACGGCGACGGACCAGGCCCGTTTCTGGGGCCGGCTGAACGCCGTGCTCCCGGCGCAATACCGGAGCTATGCGCGTTCACTGCTGCGCGGGATCAGTGCCGCACAGGTGTGGGGCGGCGCGCCGGTCGCCCGCAGCCACGGGTACAGCACGATGTTCAAATCCGGCTGGCTCCCGCGCACGGACGGCTGGGTGGTCCACCAGGGCCTGCGCCTCGAGCGCGGCCGGTGCACCGTCGGCATCGCCGTGTTGACCGGCGGCGACGCCTCGATGGCCACGGGCGTGGCGTCGATCCGCGGCGTCGTGAGCCACCTCCTCGGCTGACCCGCGCGTGACCGACCCGTGACGGCAGCGGCACCGTCCGGGTGAATTGCCACCAAACACGACCCAATTTGACTACATTGCGATCCGAGTCCATCAGAGGAATCCACCATGAGCCAGCACCGCCCTGAAACGATCGCCCTCCACGGCGGCCAGGAACCCGACGCGGCCACGAATGCCCGCGCCGTCCCGATCTACCAGACGACGTCGTTCACGTTCAACGACACCGACCACGCCGCGAACCTCTTCGCGCTGGCCGAGCCGGGCAACATCTACACGCGGATCATGAACCCGACCTGGGACGTGCTCGAGCAGCGCGTCGCCCAGCTCGAGGGCGGCATCGCGGCGCTCGTCACCGCATCCGGCCAGGCCGCCGTCACCTACTCGATCCTCAACATCGCCCACGCCGGCGACAACATCGTCTCGGTCTCGCAGCTCTACGGCGGCACCTACAACCTCTTCGCGCACACCCTTCCGCAGTACGGCATCGAGGTGCGCTTCGCCGATGCCGACGATCCGGCCTCGATCGACGCCCTCGTCGACGAGAACACGAAGCTCGTCTTCGGTGAGGTCATCGGCAACCCGCGCCTCAACGTCCTCGACGTCCCCGCCTGGGCCGAGGCAGCCCACAAGCACGGCCTGCCGCTCATCGTCGACAACACCGTCCCGACCCCGATCGGCGCGCGCGTCTTCGAGCAGGGCGCCGACATCGCCGTGCACTCGCTCACGAAGTTCATCGGCGGCCACGGCAACTCGATCGGTGGCGCGATCGTCGACTCCGGCAACTTCGACTGGACGGCCCACGCCGACAAGTTCCCGATCCTCACCGGCCCCGACCCGAGCTACCACGGCGTCGTCTGGAGCGATGCCCTCGGTCCGGCCGCGTACGTGGGCCGCGTCCGCACCGTCCTGCTGCGCAACACCGGTGCGGCACTGTCCCCGTTCAACGCGTTCCTGCTCCTGCAGGGCCTGGAGACGCTCCCATTGCGGCTCGAGCGCCACCAGGAGAACGCCCGCAAGGTCGCGGAGCACCTCTCCGCGCACGACGCCGTCGCCTGGGTGAACTACCCGGGCCTCGAGGACGACGACTACCACGAGGTCGCCGAGAAGGTGCTCCGTGGCGGCGGTGGCGCGCTAGTGACGTTCGGGGTACGCGGCGGCAAGGAGGCCGGGAAGAAGTTCATCGAGAGCCTCGAGCTGTTCAGCCACCTCGCGAACATCGGCGACGCGAAGTCGCTCGCCATCCACAACGCCACCACCACGCACTCCCAGCTCAACGCCGAGGAGCTCGAGGCCGCCGGCGTGAGCGACGACCTCGTCCGGCTGTCGGTCGGGATCGAGCACATCGACGACCTCACCGCCGACCTCGACCAGGCGCTCGCCAAGGCCGCGGTGGCCGTCCCCGCCTGATCGCATGACGCGCACCGAGCCCATCGCTCGGACCGAGCGGGTCGTCGTGGCCACCCACGACGACCCGCTCACGCTCGTCTGCGGCCGCACGCTCGATCACATCGAGGTCGCGTACGAGACCTACGGCACGCTGAACGCGGCCGCCGACAACGCCGTCTACGTCTGTCACGCGCTCACCGCGGACGCCCACGCCGCCGGCATCGACCCGGCGACCGGCACGCCCGGCTGGTGGGACGCCCACATCGGCCCGGGTCGGCCGATCGACACCGACCGGTTCTTCGTCGTCTGCGGCAACCTCCTCGGCAGCTGCCTCGGCACCACCGGGCCGACCTCGGACGATCCTGCGACGGGCCGCCCGTACGGCCTGACCTTCCCGCCGATCCACATCGCCGACCAGGTCGCCGTGCACCGGCGGCTCTGCGCGGCGCTCGGGGTGCGGCGGCTCCATGCGCTGGTCGGGCCGTCGCTCGGCGGCATGCAGGCGCTGCAGTGGTTCCTCGACGCGCCGGAGGAGGTCGACCGGACCGTCCTCATCGCGACGAGCGGCCGGCTGAGCGCGGAGAACCGCGCGTTCTCCGCCGCCGGCCGACAGGCGATCCTCGATGACCCCGGCTTCGACGGCGGGCGCTACCTCGAGCGTGACGGACCCGGGCCGGTGCACGGCCTCGCGGCGGCACGGCGCTTCGCGCACATCACGTACGTCTCCGGCGGGTCGCTGGAGACCAAGCTCGGTGACGAACCTGCCGCGGCGTGGCCGCCGGCCGACGCCGCCTCATGGCTCGCACCGAGCCGCGCGGTCGAGACCTACCTCGCGCACCAGGGCTCGGTGTTCGTCGAGCGCTTCGACGCTCTCAGTTACCTCTATCTCACGCGCCCCATGGACGACTTCGCGCCGTTCCACGGCGCCGGTGCGGCCCGGGCCCGGGCCGCGGTCGCCGCCCATCCGGGCGTGCCCCACCACCTCGTGAGCTTCGACTCCGACTGGCGCTTCGGCGTGGACCACGCCGCGAGGCTCGCCGCCGACCTCCGCAACGCCGGTGCCCGCGCGGTCACGCAGACCGAGCTCAGCGCGCCGTGGGGGCACGACTCGTTCCTGCTCGACGCGCCGGGGTTGCCCGAGCAGCTCGAGTCGGCCCTCGCCGACTGAGGCGCCCGGCCGCCCGCGGCGCCCGGCGTCAGTGGGTGACCTGGACCGCGATCGCGGTCGCGAGCGCGTCGGCCATCCGCGCGCGCTGCGTGCCGCTCTCGAGGAGCTTGGCGTCGGCGGCGTTGCGCATGTTGCCCAGCTCGACGAGGACCTTCGGCACCTTCGACAGGTTCAGTCCGCCGAGGTCGGTGCGCCGGTCGAGCCCGTCCTTGCCGACGTAGTCCGCGGTGCGGTAGCCCTCCTTCACGAGCGCGTTGCGCACCCGCCGCCCGAGCAGTGCGCTCGACGCGATCAGGGCGTGGCTCTGGCCGCTCACACCGCCGGGCTGGATCACGTCGAAGCCGCGGCCCGTGCTCGGCCCGCCATCGGCGTGGATCGAGACGGCCGCGTCGGCGTGGGCTTCGTTGCCGATCGCGGCCCGGCGCGTGATGCAGGGCCCGACGCCCTTGCTGGTCGTGCGGGTCATGACGACGCGCGCGCCGCGGGCTTCGAGGCGCTTGCGGAGCCGCAGGGCCACGTCGAGGGTGAACGCGTACTCGGTGAGCTTGCCGTCGTTCGTCTCGGTGCCCGTCGTGTCACAGGCCTTCCGCACCCCGCCACCGGCGTCGACGAGCCGGTTGATCTCGGTCGCGTGGGACGCGTTGCCGCCGTTGTGCCCGGCATCGACGTGGATGGTCTTGCCGGCGAGCGAGCCGGTCGCGGCATGGGCCGCGGCGAGATCCGGGCCGGCGCCGCGGCGCGTGAGCAGGCCGGCACCGATCACGATCAGCGCGAGCACCGCGATCAGCCAACGCTGCTGCATCGGGCCAGCCTACGCAGCGGGGTGGTCGTGCCGTGCGCCCGCTCGGGGTCGTGGCCCGGTGGGGGAGGTGGTTGCCCGCAACGTGCGCGAAACGACCGCGGTCAGCGGCTGGGCTTGAAGCGCCGCAGCCGGAGCGCGTTGCCGACCACCACGAGGCTCGACGCGGCCATCGCGAGCCCGGCGAGCACCGGGTTCAGGTAGCCCGTCGCCGCGGCCGGGATCAGGACGACGTTGTAGGCGAACGCCCAGAAGAGGTTCTGCTTGATGGTGCGCAGTGTGCGACGGCTCAGCTCGATCGCATCGGCGGCACCAGCCGGATCGCCGCTGACGATCGTCAGGTCGCTCGCCTCGATGGCGACGTCGGTGCCGCTGCCGATCGCGATGCCGAGGTCGGCCGCGGCGAGGGCGGGCGCGTCGTTGATGCCGTCGCCGACGACCGCGACGACCCGGCCCTCGGCCTGGAGCCGCGCGACGACCTCGGCCTTGCCGTCGGGCAGGACCTCCGCGATCACGTCGTCCGCGTCGATCCCGACCTCGTCGGCGACGAGCTGGGCGGCGTGACGGTTGTCGCCGGTGAGGAGCACGGGGTGGAGGCCGAGTCGACGGAGGCGCTGCACGGCGACGTCGGCACCGCGCTTCGGCGGGTCGGCGAGGACGATCACGGCGCGGACCTCGCCGTACCATCCGGCCGCGATCGCGGTGCGGCCGCGGCGTTCGGCGGAGACGAGGGCGGCGGCGAGCGCCTGCGGGGCGCGCATGCCCATGTCCTCGAGAAGGCTGAACCGGCCGACGACGACCTGCCGGTCGGCGACGATCGCCGACGCTCCGAGCCCACCGTGGCTCACGAACATCGACGGCGGCGGGAGCTGGCCCATCTTCGCCTCGGCGGCCCGCACGATCGCCTTCGCGATCGGATGCTCGGAGCCGATCTCGGCGGCGCCGACGAGCCGCAGGGCCTGCCCCTCGGAGACGCCCTCGGCGGTGATGACGTCCTCGACCTCCATCCGGCCGCTCGTGAGCGTGCCGGTCTTGTCGAGGACGACGGTGTCGATGGTGCGGGTCGACTCGAGGACCTGCGGGCCACGGATCAGCAGGCCGAGCTGCGCGCCACGGCCGGTGCCGACGAGCAGCGCGGTCGGGGTGGCGAGGCCGAGGGCGCACGGGCAGGCGATGATGAGCACGGCCACCATGCAGGTGAACGCGAACGGCACCGGATAGCCGGCGATGAGCCAGCCGATGAGGGTGCCGACGGCGATGGCGGCGACAATCGGGACGAAGACGGCGGAGATGCGGTCGGCGAGACGCTGGACCGGTGCCTGGCCGTGCTGGGCCTCGCGCACGAGTGCGCCGATGCGGGCGAGGGCGGTGTCGGCACCGATGCGGGTCGCGCGGATGGTGAGTGCGCCGCTCTGGTTGATGGTCGCGCCGGCGACGTCGTCGCCCGGGCGCTTGTCGACGGGCCGCGACTCGCCGGTCAGCAGCGACTCGTCGACGGCGCCCTCGCCATCCGTGACCACGCCGTCGGTCGGGATCTTCTCCCCGGGGCGCACGAAGAGGTGGTCGCCGACCCGCACCTGGGCGATCGGCACGCTGCGCTGGGAGCCATCGGCGTCGACCAGCGTCGCCTCCTTGGCGCCGGCGCGCAGCAGCGCGGAGAGCGCGATCCCGGCCTTGCCCTTGGCGCGGGCCTCGAAGTACCGGCCCGCGAGCAGGAAGGTCGTGACGGCGCCGACGACCTCGAAGTAGAGATGATCCAGACCGCCGGTGCGGTCGGGGATGAGGGAGGCGTTCATCGTGAGGCCCACATGCCCGGCCTCGCCGAACAGCAGCGCGACGAGCGACCACACGTACGCGGCGATCGTGCCCGTCGAGATGAGCGTGTCCATCGTGGTGGTGCCGTGGCGGAGCCCGCGGAGCGTCGCCTGGTGGAACGGCAGCCCGGCCCACAGCAGGACGGGCGTGGTGAGGCCGAGCGCCACCCACTGCCAGTAGTCGAACTGGAGCGCGGGGATCATCGCCACCAGGGCCACGGGGAGGCTCAGGGCCGCGGAGGCCATCGCCCGGTACTTGAGGGCGAGCCGGTCGTGCTCGGCCTCCTCCTCGGCGACGGTCTCGTCGCGTGCGCCGATCTGCTCGGCGTCGTAGCCGGCCCAGCGCACGGCGTCGATGAGGTCCTGCACGGACGTCGCCGCCGGGTCGAACCGCACGGCGGCGCGTTCCGTGGCGACGTTCACGCTCGCATCCACGCCGTCGAGTCGACCGAGGCTGCGCTCGACCCGCGCCGCGCACGCCGCGCACGACATGCCGGTGACGGCGAGCTCGAGCGCTGCCTCACGCACTCCGTCGACCGCAGTGCTGTCGAGGAGAGGAGCGCGAGATGGAACGGGCAGGCTGCTCATAGGGGGATTGACGGAGAGACTACGAGGAAGGACCGGCGAATGGACCGCTGAACGGGCCGCGGTCCGCATCCCGGTCGACACCGGGCGCACTTCCACGCGCCGCATGGTCCGATCAGCCCTGGCCAAGGGGTCAACGGGCGTGAAATGCGACACTCAGCGGCATGACCGACGTCCTGCTCGCCGTCGGCGTCCTCCAGCTCGCCTCCGCTGCGCTGCTCGGCTGGCTGATGGCCCTCCATCGCGCCAGTCCGACCGCCCTCGGCAAGCTCGGCATCAAGGCGCCGCACCGGGTCACCCAGCTCCACCTCGACCAGGTGATGATGGGGCTCATCGACCTTGCGATCGCGACGGCCTTCCCGGACGTCCCGGACGCCATCGCCATCCCGATCATCGTCGGCACCATCCTCAACCCGCTCGGGTTCGTTCCCCTCGCCTTCTGGCCCAAGGCCGACGAGACGCTCGTCTACCGCGGAGGCATCGGGCTGTCGTTCATCGCGACCAGCGGCGGCCTCGTCGCGCTGGCCGTCTGGGTGCTCGCCGGCCGCTGATCGCCCGCCGGCGTCGGGTGGGTCGAGGGCCCGTGAGGGGCCACGGATCGACCGCTCGCCGACGCCCCCGCCGGACCCTGCGACACTGACTCCGTGCACGGTCCCGGCGGACACTCCCACGCCCATTCGCACGCCTCGGGCGCCGACCACGCGCACGGCCACGACCACGGTCACGGCGGCCACGCCCACGTGCACGTCACCGCGGCGACCGTCTCCGAGCCGCGCTGGCTCTGGGTCGCCCTCTGGCTCAACGTCGCCGTGGCGCTCCTCGAGGTCGTCGCCGGAGCGCTCGCCGGCTCCACCGCGCTCCTCTCCGACGCCGCCCACGTCGTCACCGACGCGCTCGCCATCGGCGTCGCCCTGTTCGCGGTGCGGATCGCCGCACGGCCCGCCGGTGGTCGCTACACCTACGGCCTTGCCCGCGTCGAGATCCTCGGCGGCCAGGCCAACGGTGCGGCCCTCCTCGTCCTCGCCGGCATGCTCGCGGTCGGCGCCGTCGTGCGCCTCTTCGACC
>JAVHXX010000169.1 GCA_031119595.1 Patulibacter sp.
GTCCACGGCCACGAGACGCGCGCCCGGATCGCGGTCGAGCAGCGCCGTGCTGAACGCGCCCGTGCCGCAGCCGACGTCCACCCATGAACGGGCGCGCGGCACGGCGAGCCAGTCCAGGAGGAGCCGCGCGCACGGCCGACTCCACCGACCCATGAACCGCTCGTAGGCCACGGCCTCGCTCCACGGTCCGGTCCCTCCAGGCTGTGCGGTCATCGTCCCGGCAGTGTGGCCGTCCTGCGCCGTCCCGCCAAGCGAACTCCTGACGCATCCGTCGCGGACCTGCTCCAATGGAGGGCAGTGAACGCACGCGAGCCGCAGTACGGACCCAACGACGGGGTCGAACTTCCCATCCCGGTCCCGCCGGGTGAGGATGCCGCGAACGAACTTCCGCTCCCGGGGGAGCATCCCGGCGGCGACCTGCGTGCCGAAGGCGCCCCGGACGGCCCCACGCGCAGCGGGTTCGTCGCGCTCGCCGGTCGCCCGAACGTCGGCAAGTCCACGCTCGTGAACGCCGTCGTCGGCCACAAGGTCGCCATCGTCTCCGACAAGCCCCAGACGACTCGCCGCGCGATCCGCGGCGTCTGCACCGGCGACGACTTCCAGCTCGTCCTCGTCGACCTCCCGGGTGTGCAGCGCCCGCGCGACACCCTCACCGAGCGGATGCAGCGCCGCGTCGAGCACGAGCTCCGCGACTGCGACGCCGTCTTCTTCCTGATCAACGCCGAGGAAGGCGTCGGTCCGGGCGATCGATGGATCGCCGAGGCGCTCAAGGCCGCGAACGCGAAGGTTGTGCTCGTCGTCAACAAGATCGACCGGCTCTCGCCGACGCAGCTCATCAAGGTCCTCGACGAGACGAACTCGCTCGAGCTGAACGCCGAGGTCTTCCCGATCTCCGCGCGGTACGAGGAGCACATCGGCCCGCTCGTCGACCACATGGTCGGCCTGCTGCCCGAGGGCCCGTTCTACTTCGACTCGCGCGACGCGACCGACCAGCGCATCGAGATCCTCCTCGCCGAGCTGATCCGCGAGCAGGTGCTGCGCCGCACCTTCCAGGAGGTCCCGCACGCGGTCGAGGTCGAGGTCTCCTCGATCGACCGCCGCGAGGACGGCCTCGTGATCGTCGAGGCGGCGATCTGGGTCGAGGCCGACTCGCAGCAGGGCATCCTGATCGGCCGTGGCGGCGACATGGTCAAGCGGGTCGGGCGTGCGGCGCGCGGTGAGATCGAGCAGGAGCTCGGCGAGCAGGTCCACCTCGACCTGAAGGTCCGCGTGCGCAAGAACTGGCGTCGCGAGGACCGCCTCCTCGACCGTCTCGGCATCGAGTAGCCGCGCGGCACTCGGCGGGCCGCCCGTCGCACGTCACCGCGCCCTAGACTCAGCGACTCCATGGAGCCCGCTTACGACAAGGACGGCCTCGTCGCTGTCATCGCCCAGGACGCCGCCACCGGCGAGGTCCTGATGTTCGCCTACGCCAACGCGGAGGCCGTCGCGCTCACGCAGTCGACGGGTGAGCTGCATCTGTGGAGCCGTTCGCGGCAGGAGCTGTGGCACAAGGGCGCCACGAGCGGCAACACGATGACGGTCCGCGACCTGCGCATCGACTGCGACGGTGACGCCCTCCTCGCGCTCGTCGAGCCCGCCGGCCCGGCCTGCCACACGGGCGAGCGCACCTGCTTCTACCGCGCGATCGACGGCACCGAGCCCACGCTCGTGCCGCACGAGGCACTGCCCGAACTGCAGCGCGTCTTCACCGACCGCAAGGCGAATCCGTCGGAGGGCTCGTGGACCGCGAAGCTCCTCGCCGACCCGACGCTCGCCGGCGAGAAGGTCGAGGAGGAGGCCGAGGAGGTCGTCCGCGCCGCGCGCGAGGAGACCGACGACCGCGTCGACAACGAGGCCGCCGACCTCGTCTACCACCTGCTCGCCGTGCTCCAGGGCCGCGACCGCACCTTCACCGACGCCCAGGAGATCCTCCTTGCCCGCCGTCGATGAGTCGCTGATCCGCCCGGATCGCGCCGGGGTGCGGGAGCTCTCCGCGGACCACGGCCTCGTCCCGATCGCCCACACCTTCGTCGACGACCTCTCCACGCCGATCGCGGCGTTCCTGAAGCTGCGCGCCGCCGACCCCGACTCGCCGGCGTTCCTGCTCGAGTCGGCCGAGCAGGCACAGAAGGTGGGGCGGTACTCGTTCCTCGGGATCCGCCCGCACGAGGTCGTCCGTTGGTCGCTCGGCGACGACGACCGCGACCCGTACGGCATCGTCGGCGACCTCGCCGCGAAGGCCCGGCAGGCGCCGGTCGAGGGACTCGCGCCGTTCACCGGTGGCGCCGTCGGCCTGTTCGCCTACGACCTCGTCCGCACCGTCGAGACGACGCTCGGTCCGCCGCCGAACCCCGATCCCGTCGGCCTGCCCGACCTCGCGATCATGCTCACGGACACCCTCGTCGTGTTCGACCACCTCGACCGCCGCACCACGATCCTCGCGAACGTCGACACGGACTCGGGCGACCTCGACGCCGCCTACGACCGCGCCGTCGCGGAGATCCGCTGGGTGCGCAGCGCCCTCGCCGGGCCGCTGCCCGAGGTCGAGGTCGCGCCCCGCGAGAACGCCCCACTCGAATGGACGAGCAACCACACGCGGGAGCAGTTCGAGGGCAACGTCGCGAAGATCGTCGACTACATCTTCGCCGGTGACGCCTTCCAGATCGTGCCGTCGCAGCGGTGGTCGGCGGAGCTGCCCGTCGAGCCGTTCTCGGTGTACCGCGGCCTGCGTGCCGTGAACCCCAGCCCGTACATGTACTACCTCGACTTCGGCGACTTCCAGATCGCCGGCGCGAGCCCGGAACCGCTCCTGCGGGTCAACGGCGACCGCGTCGAGACCTACCCGGTCGCGGGCACGCGTCGCCGCACCGGCGATCCGGCCGACGACGCCGAGCTCGCCGCCGACCTCCTCGGCGACGAGAAGGAGCGCGCCGAGCACGTGATGCTCGTCGACCTCGCCCGCAACGACCTCGGGCGCGTGAGCAGGTACGGCTCGGTCGTCGTCGACGAGTTCATGAAGATCGACACCTTCAGCCACCTGCTCCACATCAGCTCGCTGGTGTCGGGCACCCTGGAGGACGGCGTCGGCGCGGTCGACGCGCTCCGCATGACGCTCCCGGCCGGCACGCTGTCGGGCGCACCGAAGGTCCGTGCGATGGAGATCATCGACGAGGTCGAGCCGGTCAAACGCTCGTGGTACGCCGGCGCGGTCGGCTACCTCTCGTACGCCGGTGACATGGACACCTGCATCAACATCCGCAGCGTCGCGATCAAGGACGGCACCGTCTACGCCCAGACGGGCGGCGGCACCGTCGCCGACGCGATCCCCGCCAACGAGTTCGAGGAATCCGTGACGAAGTCGCTGGGGACCAAGCGTGCGATCGATGTCGCGATCGGCCAGGAGGACTGGGCATGACCCGCGTGCTCGTCGTCGACAACTACGACTCCTTCACCTACAACCTCGTGCAGATGCTCGGGGAGCAGGGCGTGGAGCTCGAGGTCGTCCGCAACGACAAGGCCTCGGTCGCCGAGCTCATCGCGACGAAGCCCGACCTCGTCGTCGTGTCGCCCGGGCCGTGCACGCCCGACGACGCCGGCATCTCGCTGGAGTCCGTGCGGGCCTTCCCGGAAGCCGGGATCCCGATGCTCGGCGTGTGCCTCGGCCACCAGTCGCTCGCGCAGGCGTTCGGCGGCAACGTCATCCGCCACGAGCCCGTCCACGGGAAGACGACCACGATCGAGCACCACGGCGAAGGGCTCTACGCGTCGCTGCCCGAACGCACCGTGGTGGGCCGGTACCACTCGCTGATCGTCGAGGAGGAGACCCTCCCGGACTGCTTCGAGGTGACCTCCCGGGGCGGCGGCGTGATCCAGGGCATCCGCCACCGGACCCTGCCCGCGGAGGGCGTGCAGTTCCATCCGGAATCGGTCCTCACCCCGGACGGTCGCACGATGCTCGCGAACTTCCTCGCGCGCGCCACGGCCTGACCGTGGCGCGACGCGGCGCGCGGCGTCACACAGCGCCGCGTGTTCCCTCTAAGGTGTTGCCGACCTGTGCCTGACGAAGACCCACCCCGAAGTCCCGAGCCGATGCGCGACCTGACCGCCGTCATCGAGCGCCTCATCATCGGAGAGAGCCTCACGTCGGCTGAGGCGGAAGCCGCGCTCGACGTGGTGATGCGCGGCGACGCGAGCGAGATCCAGACGTCCGCGCTGCTCGTCGCGCTGCGCGGCAAGGGGGAGACCCGCCAGGAGCTGGCCGGCCTCGTCCATGCGATGCGCGCGCACGCCGAACCGGTCCACGCGACCCACGAACACCTCGTCGACACCGCCGGGACCGGCGGCGGCGCGACCACCTTCAACGTCTCGACCGCCGCGGCGCTCGTGGCGGCCGGCGCCGGCGCGCGTGTCGCCAAGCACGGCAACCGCTCGTCGACGAGCCAATGCGGCTCCGCCGACGTCCTCGAGGCGCTCGGCGTCGGGATCGACGTCGACCCCCAGACCACCGCCCAGGCGATCGACCAGGTCGGCTTCGGGTTCATGTTCGCGCCGCGGCACCATCCCGCGATGCGGCATGTGATGCCGGTACGCCGCGGCCTGGCCGTCCCGACCGTCTTCAACATCCTCGGCCCGCTCACGAACCCGGCCGGCGCCCAGCGCCAGGTGATCGGCGTGAGCGATCCGTCGCGGATGGCGCTCGTCGCCGACGCGCTCGTGGAGCTCGGCATCGAGCGCGCCTGGGTGCTGCGCTCCGACGACGGCCTCGACGAACTCAGCATCGCGGCCGTCTCGAAGGTGATCGAGGTCTCCGGCGGCGAGACGCGCCGTTTCAAGGTCGAGCCGGAGGAGGTCGGGGTCGTGCGTCGCACGTCGCTGGCCGGGCTCGAGGGCGGCACCCCCGCCGACAACGCCCAGAAATTCCGTTCGGTGCTCGCAGGCGACGCCGGACCAGCACGCGACATCGTCGTGCTGAACGCCGCTGCCACGCTCGTCGTGGCCGGTCTCGCCGAAGACCTCGCTGCGGGTGGCCTGCTCGCCACCGCCGCGATCGACGATGGGAGCGCAGCCCGCGTGCTCGACGACCTGGTGGCCGTGACGACGGAGGCTGTGGCCCGATGAACCAGCTGGAGAAGATCATCGAGCGCACCCGCGACGACGTCCACCGTCGCCGCAAGAAGGTGAACCTCGCCGCGCTCGAGGAGCTCGCCCTCGCCCGTCCGGACGAGCCCCGTGGGTTCAACGAGGCGCTGCTGCGTCCCGGCGTCGCGGTGATCGCCGAGCACAAGCGCCGCTCGCCCTCGGCGGGTGCGATCCGTGAGGGATCGAGCGTCGAGGAGATCGTGAAGGCCTACGAGCTCGGCGGTGCCGCGTGCATCTCCGTGCTCACCGACGAAGCCCACTTCGGCGGCCGTCTGGAAGACCTCAAGGTCGCGCGGGCCGCCATCGACCTGCCGGTGATCCGCAAGGACTTCATCGTCGACCCGTACCAGGTGGTCGAGTCGGCGGCCTGGAGCGCGGACGCGATCCTGCTGATCGTCGCCGCGCTCGAGCCGCAGCAGCTCGCCGAGCTCCACGCGCAGGCGCGCTCCTTCGACCTCGACGTCCTCGTGGAGGTCCACGGCCCCGACGAACTCGAGGTGGCGCTCGAGGTGATGGAGCCTGACATCATCGGCATCAACAACCGCGATCTCACCGATTTCACCGTGGACACGGCCCGCACCCACGACCTCCTCACCGACGTGCCCGCCGGCAAGACGGTCGTCGCGGAGTCGGGCTTCTACTCCCGCGAGCAGATCGATGAGCTCGAGCGCGTCGGCTGCGACGCGGTGCTGATCGGGGAGGCGCTCATGCGCGCCGAGGACCTCGAGGCGGCAACGCGCGCACTGGCCGGCTCCGTCGGCGGCCCCCGCTAAAGAACCCCCGCGAGAAGGCTCTCTCACCTGTGCGCAAGTTCGGAACGTTCCTCGTCATCTTCGTGCTCGCCCTCGCGGGCGGCGTGGTCGGGGCGGTCGGCTACGACCAGGTGAAGGGCGACGACGGTGGCAAGACCGTCGTCCAGCAGGCACCGCTCTCGGCGGCTCCGTCGAACGCCGACGGCCAGGCCGGCGGTGACGGCACGGCGCTCACGCCGGCCGAGATCTACGCGAAGGCCGCGCCCGGCGTGGTCCTGATCCAGGCGATCGTCACGGAGACGACCCAGGGCGTCTTCGGCGAACAACAGCAGCAGGGCGTGTCGACGGGGACCGGTTTCGTCGTCTCCGACGACGGCTACATCGTCACGAACGCGCACGTCGTCGAGGGCGCGAAGACCGCGACGGTGCAGTTCGGCGAGGACAAGCAGATCAACGCCGAGATCAAGGGCATCGACGTCAACCACGACCTCGCCGTGCTCAAGATCGACCCGAAGGCGCATGCTCTGCAGCCGCTCAAGCTCGGGTCCACGAAGGGCCTGAAGGTGGGCGATCCGGTGGCCGCGATCGGCAACCCCTACGGCCTCGACCGCACGCTCACGACGGGCGTCGTGTCCGCTCTCGCGCGCCGGATCGACGGCCTCAACGGCTTCAAGATCAACAACGTCATCCAGACCGACGCCGCGATCAACAAGGGCAACTCCGGCGGCCCGCTCATCGACGCCGCCGGCGAGGTGATCGGCGTGAACTCGCAGATCCAGACCGAGAACGGCGGCAACGTCGGCATCGGGTTCGCGATCCCGGTCGAGCGCGTGAAGTCCGTCATCCCGACCCTCGAGAAGGGCGGCACCGTCCAGGTCGCGTACCTCGGCGTCACCGCCCAGCAGATCGACGACAAGATCGCCTCGGCGATCAAGATCTCCAAGGGGTTGCTCGTGGCGAGCGTCGACCCGAAGAGCGGCGCGGCGAAGGCGGGCCTGAAGGCCGGCGACTCCGGTGCGTACGTCCAGATCGGCGACGGCCAGGTCGACCTCGGCGGTGACGTGATCCTGTCGGTCGACGGCAAGGAGCTCGACACGCCGCAGCAGCTGCAGGACTACATCGGCGACAAGAACGTCGGCGACGTCGTCACGCTCCTGATCGAGCGCGGCACCAAGAAGATGAAGCTCAAGGTCACGCTCACGAACCGCCCGACCGCGGTCACGTCGACCAACGACCAGCAGCAGTCGCCCGACCAGCAGCCCTAGCGGGCAGCTTCGGCCCATCCGTGGGCCGGCCCAGGCGTCCCGATTGGCCTGCATCCTCCGGAACTGACAGGGCGCCTGCACGGTGCCGGAGGCGGGAACCCCGGTTCGTCAGGACCCCGTACCATGGGGTGCAGTGGCAACCACACGCATCAAGTTCTGCGGGATCACGCGGCTGGAGGATGCGATCGCGGCTGCCGACGCCGGCGCCTGGGCGATCGGGTTCATCCTCTGGCCGGGGTCGGCCCGCGCCATCGCGCCCGAAGAGGCTGCGCTCATCGCTCGTCAGCTGCGGCGTCGGGTCCGGATCGCCGGGGTCTTCGTCGACCAGGGGATGGACGAGGTCGTCCGTCTCACCGAGCAGATCGGGCTCGATCTCGTCCAGCTGCACGGCAACGAGGGGCCGGCCTACGCGTCCGAGATCCACCGCCGCACGGGCGCGCAGATCATCAAGGCCGCGCGCGTCTCGAACCTCGGCGACGTCAACGCGCTCCAGTCCTATCGGATCGACGTCGATTTCCACCTCCTCGACAGCTACGTCGAGGGTGAGATGGGCGGCACCGGCGTGCCGTTCGACCACGAGCTCGCGCGCGCCCACAAGCGCCGCATCGCGCTGATCCTCAGCGGCGGGCTGAACGCCGACACCGTGGGCCACGCGATCCGTCAGGTGGCGCCGTTCGCCGTCGACGTGAGCAGTGGCGTAGAAGTTTCACCGGGGATCAAGGATCCCGCGCTGATCGAGGCGTTCGCGGCCGCAGTGGCCGCCGCGACGCCTGAGACCGCCGACCCCGAAGAGGTCGAGAGCGGATACGAGAGCGTCCGGGGTACGGCCCCGGACGAGAGAGGCGACCGACCTGCGGGCGGCGCCGACGAAGCCATGGATGCTCATGGCGTATTGATGTCGCAGAGCGACGAGGAAGTGGCGCAGATGCGCGACGAAGACACCCAGCCGCAGAGCGGCGAGGAGCCCCTGACGACGCCCGAAGGCGCGCAGGACGAGCTCACCAGCACTGGCGAGACCAGCAGCGAGATCAGCGACACCCCGGCGGCGCCCGTGGACGGCACCGGATCCGAGGGCGACGACACCCCCGAGGAGACCCTGTTCGAGGATGCGGCCGTCGAGGCCCAGCTCGACGACCAGGATCCGCTCGAGGACTCCGAGGACGAGGACGACGCGTTCGACCCGACCGACGAACTCGAGATCGCCGGTGCCGAGGAGGACGACGACGACTGGGTCGAGGTCACCTCGGCCGACGAGCCGGCGCCGTTCAAGCCCCGTGGCCGGGGCCAGGGCTACCGCGGCCCGTCGTCCCCGGTCGACGAGGACGACGATCCGTCCGACGGCCCGGCCCGCGGCGGCCGTGGCGGCGGCTTCCGTGACCGTGAGGACCGTGGCCCGCGTGGCGGTGGCGGCTTCCGTGAGGACCGTGGTCCGCGCGGCGGTGGCGGCTTCCGCGACCGCGACGACCGCGGCCCGCGTGGCGGCGGTGGCGGCTTCCGTGACCGCGATGACCGTGGCCCGCGTGGCGGCGGTGGCTTCCAG
>JAVHXX010000170.1 GCA_031119595.1 Patulibacter sp.
GTCCCGCCCTGCGCACCGCTCGGAGGCGTGCCGCCACCGAAGCCGCCGCGCATGCCGCCGCCCGCACCGCCGCCGCCGAAGCCGCCGCTCGAGGCGCCGGCCGGGCCGGCGAGCACGTTGTTGCCGTTGAGCGAACGGCCGAGGTTCGCGAAGGAGTACGAGGCCGGCCCGGCGAGGATGCCGATCGATCCGGCGACCGCTGCGATCGCGACGAGCCTCCGCAGCGAGGGCTTCTCGCTCCGGAGCACCGGCGAGAGGGCGATGCCGACGACCGCACCGACCGGCACGGCGATCTTCGCCCAGCCGGGTGCATCGGTCGCGCGACCCATGAGGTCGAGCGACAGCAATGCGGTACCGGCGACGGCGAGGTCGAGGACGATCAATGCGAGCCAGGACCGGCGCGCGGCGCGGAACAGCATCACGACGCCGATCCCGCAGAGCGCGGCGATGGCCGGGGCCATCGCACTCGTGTAGTACGGGTGGAAGATGCCCTCCTGGGTGCTGAAGATCGCGAAGTGCACGACCAGCCATAGGCCGAACATCGCGATGCCGGCCCGGCGTAGATCGGTGCGCGGCGCTTTGCGGGTCATCCAGAGCCCGGCGATGAGCGAGAGACCGGCGAGCGGGAGCAGCCACGCGATCTGCGCGCCGACCTGGTCGTTGAACATCCGCAGCCAGCCGGCGGTGCCGCCGAACGTGGGGCTGCCGCCACCGCCGCCCATGCCGCTCTCGTTGCCGGTGATCCGGCCGAGGCCGTTGTAGCCGAAGATCAGGTTCCAGGCGCTGCCGTCGGTCGAACCGCCGATGAACGGCTTGGACCCGGGCCAGAGGCTCACGGCCGTCGGCCACGCGGCGCTCACCACCGTGGTGGTGACTGCGGCGACGAGCAGCTGCCAGGTCCGGCGACCGAGCGTCCCGGGGCCGAACGCGAAGTAGGTGATCGCGAACGCCGGCAGGACCATCCAGCCCTGCAGCATCTTCGTCATGAACGCCAGGCCGACGAGCACGCCGCACCAGGCGAGGAACTTCGTCTTGCCCGATTCCAGCGCGCGGACCAGCAGGTAGCCGGCGCCGACCATCAGCAGGATCATGAGCGCGTCGGGGTTGTTCACCCGCGCGATCGCGATCGTGATCGGCGTGAGCGCCAGGGCGAGGGCGGCGGCGATCGCAGCCGGTGCTCCGGCGACGCGCTTCACGGTCGCATGGAGCAGCGCGACGGCGCCGACGGTGCACAGCGCCTGCGGCATGAGCATCGCGAACGAGCTGAACCCGAAGACGCGCGTCGAGATACCCATGAGCCAGATCGACAGCGGTGGCTTGTCGACCGTGATGAAGCTCGACGGGTCGAGCGAGCCGAAGAAGAGCGCCTTCCAGCTGATCGACGCCGACTTCACGGCGGCCGCGTAGTACTCGTTGGAGTAGCCGTTCCTCGACAGCCCCCAGAGGGTCAGGAACGCGGCCAGGACCAGGATGGCGCCGAAGCCGACCTTCTCCCACATCGGGCTCGCGGTGGTGGTGCGTTCGCCGCGACGCCATCGCGTGCCGGCGAGGCCGAACCCTCGTGGTGATGCCGCACCGGGCGGTGCTGCGTGTGTGCTCGAAGACATTCCAGGCCCCCTCGGCCGGGTCGTGTTGACGTGAGGGAGCATCGGCGTCGCGTGTGGGAGACACGCGGCGTTTTCCTGAGAGCTTCCGCAGAGCGGGAGCACCGGCGGACCGGCGGCGCGCTGCCGACCGGCCCGGTGGGCGGAGGACCTACGGGCCGGTGGAGAGCGGCGGCCGACGAAGGCGAGAGCTGAGCGTCGCGGTCGGCCCACCCGCTCTGTGGGCCGGCCGCGACGGGGACATCCTCAGCGCAAGGGCATGGGGCCGAGCTCGGCGACGAGCGCGGCGACGACGCGGGGGTCGAACTGCGTCCCCGCGCATCGGTGGAGTTCGGCGACGGCGTCGGCGGGCGGCATGCCGGACCGGTACGGCCGGTCGCTGATCATCGCGTCGAAGGCGTCGCAGGCCCCGACGATGCGGGCGCCGATCGGGATCGCCTCCCCGACGAGGTGGTCGGGGTAGCCACCGCCGTCGAAACGCTCGTGGATCGCGCGCACGAGCGGCGCCACCGACTGGGTGAAGGGGATGCGCTCGAGCAGGCGCCCGCCGATGTCGGAGTGCGTCTTGATCTGCTCGAACTCCTCGTCGGTGAGCTTGCCGGGCTTGCGGAGGATGTCGCTCGGGACGCCGATCTTGCCGATGTCGTGCAGGATCGCCGCGTAGTGGACATCACGCAGGTCGCGGTCGGCGAGACCGAGCCGGCGCGCGACGCGCTCGCTCAGGTCGACCACGTCGCGGGCGTGCTGGGCCGTGTAGGCGTCCTTGGCCTCGAGCACGTCGATGAGGGTGCCGAGCGTGTTCGTGACCGTGGCCTCGACCTCGGCGGACAGCGCCGCACGGTGCAGCGCCGCACCGACCTGCGCGACGACGGCCTCGGCGAGGAGGACGTCGTCGGCCTTGAAGGCGTCGCGCTGGAGCTGCTCCAGGTTCATGACGCCCCAGATCCGGCCGTCGACGAAGATCGGGAGCGAGAGCTCGGAGTTCGGGTCGCTGTCGGCGTTGCGGCCGAGGTAGTCGGGATCCAGTCGGGTGTCCGGGACGAACGCGATCGCACCCGACCGGGCCACGCGGCCGTTCACGCCGACGTCGATCGACTGCTCGAACGCGAGGAAGCCGACCTGGTCGACCAGCGGACCGGCGGCCGCGACGACGTGCAGCACGTCGCCGTCGAGGCGCTGGATCACCGCGAGGTAGTAGTCGAACGCCGTGTGCAGCTCGGACACCGCGAGGTCCGCGATGGCGGCCTCGTTCTGGAGCGGAGCCAGCTGCATCGACAGGCGCGCCGCGACGGCCAGCCGCTCGTGGGCGAGGCGTTCGGGCGACACCTCGACGGGCCGCTCGGGGCGCGACGGAGGCGTCAGCAGACGCGGGCCGGACCGCACGGGCGCGCCGACACGGCGACTCTCCGTCGGGTCGGGGGCGAGTGCGGCCGCGCTCCGGCGGCGGCGAGCTGGGGACCTCTCCATCGTGAGGGCGTTCCTTGGGGGGTGGGGAAGACGGGATCGGGCGGCCTCTCGGGAAGCGAAGCCGCCGTGCTTGTGCTCCGATACTCGGTCCGCAGGGCCCTGGAATTGAGTGCCCCTCCAATGTTTTGGACACTCCGCTGGACGTGGCGCCGTTGCTTGTCGCAACGCACGGAAATGCCCGGTGCTGCTCGGGTTTCGCCAGAACGGCGTTCGGGTCACCGGGACCCTGGGCCACGGGTGACCCAGGGTCCGGTCGGTCAGTCCTGTTCGACCGTCACCGAGAACGTCGCGGTCGCCGGGCGACCGGGGTCCGCGAACCGCAGCCCGTCCCCGGAGACGAGGGCGTTCGTCGGTGCTGCCATCGGCTCGAAGCAGATCACGGCGTCATCGGCCGGCGCGAAGATCTGGGCGGCCGGGTAGCCCTCCTCGAACCGCACGGTGATCCGCCGGCTCCCACCCGAGATGCGGAATTCCGCGCCTGCCGCGACCCGGTCGTAGCCGTCGTCGAAGGTGCGGTCGCCGAGGAGGAAGGCCTCGGCGGGACGGTCCTGGGCCGCGCCGGTGGGAATGCCGCGATCGTCGACGGGACGGTGCCGGAGCGCGGGGAGCTCCACGTGCCATGCCTCGCGCCGCACGCCCGGAAGGGTGAGATAGGGGTGGAAGCCGAACGCGAGCGGCACCGGCCGTTCCGTCGTCGGGAACACCGTGGTGCGGATCCGCAGGGTGCCGTCGGCGAGGGTCGCGTCGAGCTCGACCTCGTGCGGGTAGGGGAACGACGGCGCGAGGTCCGGGCGGTCGGCGCTGCGCCACGAGGCGATGAGCTGGGTCCGCTCGTCGTGTTCGTCTTCCACGGGCGGCTCGACGTGCCAGTCCGGTGAGGCGGCCAGCAGCCCGTGGATCGGAAGTCCGTGGGGATCGAGCCGGACGCCCGGGGCGTCGTCCGCGAGCGTCACCTCGACGCCTCCCGCGGCGTAGCGGCGACCGTCGAGGCGGTTGGCCCACGGGAAGAGGAACGGGATGCCCATCGTCTTGCCCGCCGTGAGGTAGGCCTCGAGGCCACGACGCTGACCGAGCAGTTCCTCACCGCGATGGCAGAGCGACGTGCCGATCATGCCGGCGTGCGGGACGAACGCCGCGGACAGGACGTTCTTGCGGTCGCGGATGCGGACCGTGCCGCGCACGTCGGCGGTCATCGGCGGCGCGCCCGCGCGCGATCGGTGGTGTGTGCTCGCATCGGTCTTCCCGCGAATCGGTCGCGTTGCCGCTCCATGCGGCCGCGCACCCGCATCCTGACGATCCGGGCCGGAGCGCGCCTCCGTCGGCGGTCCAATGGTGCGACCGGCGGTATCCGGACCGTCGGGTGGTGGGTGCCCGCGGCGTCGTGGCCGCGGGCACCCGCGCGCCTCAGCGCGTCACCGTGAAGTGCCGGATTGTCGGCGCGATCCGCACGCCGCTCGGCGCGAGGGCCGAGACGCTGAGTTCGTAGCGGCCCGCCGCGAGCTGTCGGCGGTTCCACAGGGTCGTGAACGTGAATCCGACCCTTGCGGCCTTCGCCAGCGACCGGTGCCCGGCGAGCGCGACGTACCGGGTACAGGTCCTCTTGCTCGCCTTGTTCTTGCGGGTGACGGGCTTGCACTGCGAGCCCTGCTTGCGTCCGGGCTTGCCGATGAGTACCCGCACCGTGAGCGGCGCCGCGGTGGTCAGGGCGACGCGGACCCGGCTCTTCGTCGCCTTGCGGGCCGTGCGGTGCAACCGCTTGCTCGCGGTGCGGGACGCGTGGAGCGTGGACGGCTTGATGGTCAGGCTCGTGATCTTGAGCGTCGGCGCCGCCGGGGCCGACGGCGCGCTGCTCACCGTCGGGACGAAGGTCGCCCCGACGGACCGGTCCGCGGTCATGGGGATCGAGCAGGTCGCGAGGGCCTGGGCGGCCGCGCAGTCACCCGTCCATCCGGCGAGTTTGAACCCGCTCTTGGGCTGCGCGGTGAGCGTGACGACGCGCCCGCCGCCGTAGTGCTGTTGGCAATCGGTGACGCAGGCGATGCCCGCGAGGTCGCTGGTGACGGTGCCGCGGTGCATGTCGTTGATCGCGACCGTGAGGTTGTGCGTCGTGGGCGGGGTCACGCCCGGAGCGTCGAACCGCTGCACGCGGTTGTTGCCGGTGTCGGCGACGAGCAGCGTGGTCCCGGAGAGGTTCACGCTGATCCCGCCGGGCTCGATCACCTGCCCCACCCCGTCGCCTTCCCCGGCGATCTGATCCCAGGTCTCGCCACCGGAGCCGTCCTGCGTACCGCGCACGATCCGTGCTCCGTTGGGAGTACCGGGGCGCCGTTCGGCGACGTAGATGGTCCCGCTGCCGTCGAACGCGATGCCCGCCGGGTGATCCCATCGCCCGCCCTCGGGGGAGGGCAGCTTCCGGCCGGTCTGGATGTTCGTGATGGCGTGATCGTCGGCCACCCAGGTGCCACCGACGGGATCGCTGGCCACGGCCACCGGGTTCTGGAGGCCGGTCTTCAGCTGGGTCACCGTGCCGTTCGGACTGACGAGCGCCACCGAGTCGTCACCCTCGTCGGCCACGAAGAACCCGACGCCGCTCGAGCTGGGGGCAAGACCGCGCGGTGACTTGAGGTCACCGGGGCGCGTGACGGCGAAGACCGAGCCGTCCGGGCCCTCGATGACGACGCGGTCGTTGTCGCTGTCGCTCACCCAGAGATCGCCGGCGCCGTCGTAGGCGACGTCGACGGGCATCTCGAACTGGCCGGGTGCCGAGCCGGGGATCGCGAACCCGATGCCCTGCGACACCAGCCCGCGCACCCCCGTGAACGTGCCGTCGGGCGAGTACGTGGTGACGCGTTGGTCGAACGTGTCGGCGACGGTCACGCCGCCGTCCGGAGCGAAGGTGACCCCGCGCGGGCGCGTCGAATACCCGGGACCGCGGCCGGCGATGCCGAAGGCGGCCGTCACGTTCCCGGACGGATCGAAGGTCTGGATGCGGTTGTTGGCGGTGTCCGCGACGGAGATCCCGACGCCCGGCGCGTCCGGCAACGACCCGACGGCACGGACGATCTCGAGGTTGCCGACGCCCGGGCCGTACGCCATCGATCCGAACGTCGCGAGGAACGCGAGCGACCCCGCGTCGAACACCTGGACGCGCCCGTTGAGGTTGTCGGCCACGTAGATCCGCGGCGGCGACGAGGAGTCGACCGCGACGTCGTACGGATTCTGCAGCTGGCCGGGGCCCGTGCCTCCGCCACCGCCCTGGCCGAGGTACGCGAGGGTGTCGGTGGTGGTCGCGACGACGCGGTGGTGATCGTCGTCGGCGATGTAGAGGCGCTGTCCGGTCGCGTCGACGGCGAGGCCCTGCGGGGCCTCGAGGCCGAGCGACGGCGGTGAGATCACCGGCGTGCCGATCGGCTGGAGCGACCCCGGGTCCAGCTGGAGCCGGACGACGCGGTCGTTGCCCTCGTCCGCGATGAAGACCGCCGGCGGCGCCCCGAACGCCGGCTGGAACACGGCGATGCCGCCCGCGGTGATGCCGGCGCCGTCGGCGGCCGAGCCGCCCATGAGGTTGAACATCGACGGGTCGCCGAAGGTGGAGATGAAGTGCCCGTCGCTCGCGTCGAACGTCTCGATGCGGTCGTTCTCGGCGTCGACGACGTACAGGTGGTTGCTCTTGTCGACGGCGACGCCACCGACCACGCCGAAGCGGCCCGGTTCGCCGCGCGTGGCGCGCGAGCCGACGGTGAAGAGGAAGTGGCCGGCGCCGTCGAAGGCCTGCACGACGGAGCTGTACTGGTCACCGACGAAGATGCGGTTGCCACCGGCCGTGACGGCGACGGCCTGCGGAAAGCGGAACACGCCCCCACCCTGCGGCGACTCCCCCACGACCGACGCCGTCAGCGGCGTCGGCGCCGCCTGGGCCGGCGCGGCGACCCAGGCCGCCGCGCCGAGGGCGACGGCGCCGGAGACGAGGGCGGCCGCGACGCCGCGGAGGGACCTCGCAGGCGCGGCGGAGCGTGGGACGGAGCGACGATGTGGGCGGGTCATCGTTGGCACGAACCCGCCCGGCTCCGGAACGTTGCGCTCCGGCCGCAGACTTCCGCTCAGGCCGTCGCGGCGGGAGCGTCCCAGGCGACCGGGAGGGGCAGGGACTCGACGCCGTCCATGAGCGGCCGGTCGTACATCCGGTAGCGCTTGACGACCTCGCCGCCCATGCCCTGCATCGCCCAGTTCATGGGCTTGTTCGTCTCGAGGATCCACCCCATCTCGCCCTTGTCCTGACGCAGGTGGCGGGCGTTCTCGAAGTGTTCCACGTAGAGCAGGGCAGCAGCGCCGGTGTGCTGCATGTCGGGCTCGATCCCGAGCCACCCGACGCGGATCTGGTCGATCTTCGCGCGGGCGATGAGCAGCCGGACGAGCCCGAACGGGAACAGACGGCCGTTCGCCGCGCGCAGCGCCTGGTTGAGGTCGGGGATGGTGATCGCCATGCCGACCGTCTTGCCCTGGGGATCGACGGCCTTCATGAACCAGTGACGGCTGAAGACGAGCTGGATCTCCTGCCCCATCACCTTGAGGTCGCGGGCGGAGTACGGCCGAAAGCCCCAGTTCCGGGCCCAGGCGGCGTTGAAGAGCCGGTGGAAGTCGACGCGGATGTCCTTCCCGACCGATCGCCGCGACATCTTCACGAGCTTCAGGCCGTGCTCGTCGGTGGCGGTCTTCGCGGCGGCGAAGATCCCGGGGTGGACCTTCTCACGGTCGTCGATCGTGAGCTTCCACATGAGCAGGTCCATCGCCTTCGTGAGGCCAGCCTCCTCGATCCGCTGCTGGTAATACGGCGGGTGCCACGGCTGCTGGAACATCGGGTCGATGTCGAACCCGTCGATGAGGATGCCGGGCTCGTCGTTGAGGGCGAAGCCCATCGGCCCGACCATCCGCTCGCGGCCGCGTTCGCGGAGCCAGTCACCCGCGGCGGTGAGGAGCGCCTCGAGCACGTCGGCGTCGTCCTCGAACTCCAGGAAGCCGAAGTTGCCCCAGGTGTTGTCCTGGAAGTCGTTGAACAGCGGATCGATCTGGGCGGTGATGCGACCGACCACGACGCCGTCACGCTCGGCGAGGAAGTACTCGGCCGTGCCGTGCTCGAAGTACGGGTTCTGCTTGCGGCTGAGGAACAGCTTGCGCTCGAGCTTCAGCGGCGGGATCCAGTGCGGCTGGTCTCCGTGGAGGCGGAACGGCAGATCGACGAAGGCCCCCAGGTCCCGTCGGCTGGCGACGGGTCGAACGGCGAGGGCTCCGGAGGTCGGCACACGACGACGCTACGGGATCGACGCGCCGAATGTGGCGCATCCGAAATGCTGCTCCAACCGGTCGCAGGTGCCCGGTGCCGGGACGGTCCGTCGGTGTCCCCCGACGACGCGCGCCCGACGGCTTCCGCGCGTTCCTCAGACCGCGGCGGCCGCAGGCAGCGACACCGTGACCGTGGTGCCGCCCGCGACGCCGGGCTCCGCGGTGGCGACCGTCCGGAACTCCACGGTGCCGTCGACCGCCTCGATGCGCTCGATCATCGCCGCGACGCCGATGTGCCCCTCTCCGACCGCCGCGGCGAAGCGGGCCGGGTCGATGCCGCGGCCGTCGTCGGTGACCG
>JAVHXX010000171.1 GCA_031119595.1 Patulibacter sp.
GGCCGAAGTTGAGGAAGTCGGACAGGTCGATGCCGGTCCCGATGCGGGATCCGTCCTGGCCGCCGAGGACGCCCCAGGCTCCGCCGTCTCCGATCTGCAGCGCCTTGTCGAAGCCGACGCCGGCGCCGCCATTGCCGAGGATCGCGCCGGAGTGGCCGATGATCCCCAGGCCGGTGTTGATCGAGTACGTCGTCGCGGCCGTGTGCTCGGCGGCAGCGCCGCCGCCGCTGCCCTGGCGGGTGACGATCCACTGACCGGCGCTGGGCGTGTCTTCCGGCGGGCCGTTGTAGTAGTTGCCCATGAACATCGTGATGCCCACGAGCCGTTTGGGCTGTACCGCGACGGGTCCGTGCACGTTCCAGTCGGTGAACCACGTGCGGCCGCGAGAGCCGTTCTCGTATCGGATGTAGCCGAAGTACGCGGCGTGCTCGTTCTGCGGGTCGCCGCTGCCTGCGACGACGAACCGCGCGCTGAAGTTGTGGACGGTGCCCATCGCAGCGACCGGCGACGAACCTCCGGTGCCGAACTGCACGGTCGAAGTGATGCCCTGCACCGAGTTCTGCAACGGGTTGGTGATGTCCGTCACCTGGTAGTTGTTGTCCAGGTGGATCGGGCGGGTCGCGTTGACCGCCGCCCATCCCGTCGCGCCCGTGGAGTACCCGACGCGCATCTCCGCGAAGCCGCTCGACTTGGTAATCGTTTTCGCCGCGGGAACGAGCTTCCCCGCAATCGAGTCGTAGACGAACGGAGCGTTTGGCGTCGGCGAGGCGAGGTCGAGGTTCGACGCGTCAAGCTTGAGGCCGAGGGCTGTCTTCGTCGCCTTCTGGGTCGCAGCGCGAGCGTCGCTGTTGGCCGCCATCGCCGCGTCGGTGTCGAGCTGAGACGCGGCCACCACCGGAAGCGTGACGGGGCTGTCGCCCGCCTCGTTCGGCTTGGCGACGAGGTTCGACCCGTCCCAAACGACCGTCTTGGAGCGCACGACGACCGGCGTCGGCGGCACCACTCCGTCCCACGCGAGGTAGGAGCGGGTGCGGAGCTCGGCGACCTCGCCCGGGTCCGTGGTGACGAACGTCTGGCCGACGGTCGTCCACGTGATCGACGTGCCCGAAGACAGCCAGTCGTAGTACGGCAGGGTGAGACCCGCCTGCAAAGTGAACGTCGACATGGCGGCCTCCGCGGCTCGCGAGAAGAAGGGTGTGACGCCGAGCCGGAGCGGGGCCCGGCGTCACAGGGTGTCGGTCAGACGTTCTGGCTGGCCTGCGAGAACGTCGGGGAGCCACCGGCAACCGTCGACGCGGAGTCGACCTCGCCGATGTAGCCCTTGGCGTTGAGCGCCTTGATGCGCTCCTCGACCTGGGCGGCGCCGCCGTCGTCGTGGCGCTCGTCCGTGGACGTCGCCTCCGGCTCGGTGGCGATGCCCTGCGTGTCCGGCTCGTCGGCCGGCTTCTTGGCGGCAGCCATCACGGAGCGACCAGAACGGCCGTCGGGTACGTGTTGCCGGTCGCGAGGTTGCCCTCCGGGGTGATCGGCGCTGCCATGACCCACCCGAGGCGGAACGTGCAGCGCAGCGCGACCATGTCCTGCTGCGGCAGGTTGTACATGATCTCGCCCGTGATCGGATCCTGGATGACGGCCTCCGTCAGGAGCTTCCAGCGGATGTCCTGTCGCAGGCCGACGATGCCCGAGTCACCGGACACCGCGATGACCTCGGCGGCACCCGAGCCGGTCGGCCACAGGCCGCGCATGGCGTAGGTGATCGGGGTCTCGTGGACCTCCTTGAGGGACACCGTGTCGCGGTACCGCTCGCCGAGCGTGTTGCGCGCGTTGCGCAGGTACCGGCGCTCGCCACGGGACGCGATGAACGCCGTCGGGTCGTAGCCGTCCTCCTCGACGGAGGCCAGCACGTTGCCGAGGTCCGTCGCCAGGCCACCGGCGTTCTGCGCGGCGGTGCCGCGCGTGACAGTGTTGCCGGCGGCGACGGCCTTGCCGACGATGTTCGCGTCCGTCCACGACGCCGGCGCGTTGGCGCCGAAGAAGATGGCGGCGTCGATCGCACGGCCGATCGCCTCGACGATCAGCGGCTTGGTCTCGGCGATGATGTCGTACTGGGCGTCATCGATGACGGCCTCCGGCACCGGGACGATGCAGGCCAGCTCCTCGGCCACAATGGTCTTGGAGCCCCACGCCGCCTTGCTGGTCTGCTTGATGCCGGTGTCACCGTTGACGAAGTACGCCATCGGCAGCGCCGTGAGCGCCGGCATGGAGTACGTCTTGGTCGACATCTCCACGCTGCGGAACGTGGCGAGCGCAGCTGACTGCTGACGCACACCACGAAGGATGTCCTGGGCGATCGGCTTCGGGATCAGAGCGTCCGCGTCCGAGCGCCCGATAGCGGAAGTGGCCATGGTCGGCCCCTTTCAGTTCGGGTTTCGTTGCGGCCACCTGGGCCAGCCGACGCCGCCTGGGCGCTCTCGGCGGGTGCCCCCGGTCGGGGGCGAAGTTTGTGGAGGCTCAGCCGCGCGCGGCTGCGCGCAGGACCGAGTTGAAGTCCTGGGGCGTGTCGCCGCGGTTCCGGCCCTGGTCGAATGACGGCGGGTCAGCCTTCGTTTTCTGTTCGCCGACCTTCGCCGCGAGCGCCTTGGCGTCCTCGAGCAGTTCCTCCGGCGTCGTCCCCGACAGGCGCCCCGCCCACTCGGCGTCGAGGCCCGCGGCGCTTGCGGCGTCGCGGCGGTCGATCTCGCGCTGGAGCTCAGCGACCCGCGTCGTGAGGGTCGCGTTCTCGCCCTGCGCGCGCTCGAGGTCGGACTTGCCGGCGTTGAGCAGTTCCTGTTCCCGCGCCTCCGCGGCGCGAAGCTTGGTGCGGTACGACGCCGACTCGCGGCGCAGTCGCGTCTTCTCGGCGTCGGACGTCTCGGCCGCCGGCGGCTGCGTGTCCGTAGCGGCCGTCTCGTCGGTCATCTCGGTAGTGGTCGTCGTTTCCTCGGACATGGCCCCTCCTGGGGGTCGTGATGGTTCAGTGACCGCGGGGTACCTGCCCCGCGGTCACTGGGCGGCGGTCGCGTCTAGCGACGGGTGATGGCGACCTCGACGAGGCCGCCCGGGTTCGCGGTGCCGGTCGACGTGACCGCCTCCTTCACCGCGAGCACGTCGCCCGCCGTGACGGAGAGGTTCGCCGCCGTGCCGGAGAGCGTCAGCACGGACTGCGCGAACGCTGCCGGGTTGACGCCGGTCACCAGGTCGAGGGTGCCGATCACGGTGGAACCGCTGCCGGACTGGCCGCGGTTCTCCAGGGTGATCGTCCGCTTCGTCGCCGTGGCGCCAGTGATGGCGGCGTCCGGCGTGAACGACGCGGCGGTGACCGTGCCGTCCTCCGATGCGACAAGCAGCGCCTGATTGGCGGTCGTCGCAGCGGTCTGAGCGGGGATTCGCGAGCGAAGTCGCTGGATGCGGGGCGAGCCCGCCGGATCCTGAGCCATGGTTATGCCTCCGTGGTCTGGGCACCGGCGGTGCCGACGTGAGTTGCCTTGGGATCGGACTTGCCGAACGTGGAGTTGGCGTCAAGCACGAGGTCTTCGGGCTTGGCCTGCTTCCACCGGTTGATCTCGTCCTGCGACGCGCCGGCGCGCTCCCAAAGCGCGGTCTTCGGCACGCCGAGTGCGGCGAGTTTGAGCAGCGAGTCGACCTGCTCGCCGGCGGTCTGGAACTCGGAGTCACCCCACACGGTCTCGATGAGATCGGCGCCGGCGCGACGGTCGTCGCCCTCCATGTGCGCGGCGTACCGCACGACCCGCTCCCACCCGTTGCCCTGTGCGACCTTCCGCAGGTTCACGAGGGAGATCAGGCCCGTCTCGGCGGCACGCGCGCCCTCGCCGTTGACCGCCGCGTTGCCGGTGAACCCGGAGAACATGTAGGCGGGTAGGCGGTGGCGCGCGGCGAAGTGCTGGAGCTGCATCGCCGCGGCGTCCGTGTAGTTCTTGAGCTGCGCTGCGTCGAGCTGCTTGACGTCCGGCGTCTCGCCCTTCGGGCCGGGAGTGAGCGTCAGCCACTTCTTCCAGTCGGCCTCGGCCTGCCAATTCGGCAGCTCGTTGCCGTCCTTGTCCTGCGGCGGGAGCGTGTTGATGAGGACTCGCTTAGGGACCGCCCCGAACTCGCTCGCTACGAGCATGTCCATGAACGTCTTCTCCAGCGCCTGCTGCCCAGCGCGGCACGGGTCGATGTCGGAGAGGCCACGCGGGTTGCGGATCTCGACGACTGGGACGAAGTCCACGCCCGTCTGCTGCTCCCAGTCCTGTCCGTCGCGGCCCTGGACCCACGACGCCCCCTCGGAGAGCGTGCCGTCGGTGATCTTGCTCGACGTCTGGTACCGGTAATTGGCGCCCGGCAGGTAGACGGTCGCGAAGCCGCGCTGTGCGACCGGGTCCACCCACCACTTCGTTGCCGCGGCGACCTGACGGTGCGTACCCGGGACGTAGTCCACGGCGACGGCGGCGGGAGACTCGACGGTGATGAACGCCGGCTCCCCGTCCTTCTGCGGCGGCCCGATCAGCACGGGGCAGCGGCCGTGGATCATCGCGTCGGTGGTGGCGTCGACCGCGAACTCGTCGAGATCGTTCCACTGCCACGTCCGCCATGCGCCGGCATCGGTGGTCAGCTCGCCGGGCGTGATGCCCTCCCCGGTGTACCGGAATCCCTCGATCTTCATCCGCTCCACGCGGACGTCCACCACGACGTTGCACAGGTTGTCGATCAGCCCCACCGGGTGGGTGCCGAACAGTTCCTTCCACCACGCGAGGATCGCCTTGAGACGGACCGTGCCCTCGTAGTATGAGAGCCGTTCGTTGAACAGTGGTGCCTCATTGGAGAGGCGCTCGAGGTGGCGGTGCAGGTACCAGTCAGGGTGACCGACGGGCGCTGCGGTTGAGGCGGTGACGGTCACAGGATCATCCTCGAGACGGAGTGCATGCCCCAGCCGTCCACCAGCGCGTCAGCGCGGGCTTCCCAGGCGAGCGTCGCGGCGATGGCCGCGTCGATCTTGGACTTCTGCTTTGGCTTGGCGATGCCGTAGCCGGCTGGGACCGGCGTTCGGACCGCATTGCCTAGGTGGGTGCGAAGGACGTCGCCGAACTGCGGATCGTGGTCGTAGGCGATCTTGGCGTCGCCCTCCTCGATCGCGATGCGGAACCGCTCGAGCGCCTGCCACATCGGCATGCGCCGGCTGGTGAACCACTCGAAGACCTGCTCGGGGAAGTCGCGGCCGAGGCGGTCGATCTCGTTCGGCCAGTACGGCGGGTCGCCGTAGAACTTGATGACCTTGTACGTCGAGAACGCCTCGCGCATAGCTTCTTCGACCGCGAGGCCCGGCACCTTCCAATCCGGCGGCGCCGATACCGGCCGCTGCCAGTACCCCAGGCGCTGCACAAGGCCGTCGGCCATGCGCACGGCGTAGAGGGCGGTGCCGTCGTCGGCGCGCGACCCGTCGAAGCCGACGCACACGTCGTCGCCCGGCTCGATCCGGTCCGCGCCAGCGGCCTCGATGGCCTTGTCGACGTGGCGGAGGGAGATGTACGACTCGTCGCCGGGGACGACGGCGTTGAGGAAGTAGCGGTTGGCGCGGGCGGTGGACTCCTCGCGCATGCGGTTGATGACGCGGTCCGTCACCATCCATTCGGCGTCGCCGTACGCGGCTCGCAATTGCGCGATGACGAGGTCCTTGTCCCCGTCGATCTCCTCCCGCGTGAGCGCCTTGCCCTCGCGGTGGTCGAACAGGAACGCCGACTCGACGTCGGTCACCGGCGCGGTGTCGGAGAGCTTCGCTGCGCGGTCCCAGAGCGTCTCGGCGTAGGAATGCTCGCCGAGCGCGTATGCCGTCGAGGTGATGAGCGCCCACGGGTCGTCGCCCGCTCGCTTGGGCAGGTTCGTCAGCAGCGTGTCGACCTGCTCGATGAGCGCTGGGAGGATCAGCAGGTGCGCCTCATCGATTCCCAGGTGCGTCTGCCGGCCACCATCGGCCGACTTCGCCGAACGGGTTCGGACCTCTACGAGACCGCCGGTGGGGATGACGATCCGGTCCGCCTGGACGTTGTCGCGCTCCCGGAACCCGTAGACCTCGGCCGCGGGCCCATTGAGGAGGCAGTCGCGGACCGGTCCGAACGTGTTGGACGTCGCCTGGCCCTCCTCCGTGGCCATGAGGCTGATCCACGGCTCGACGACCGAGCGGCCGACAGGGCGGCCGTCGTCATCCCAGTGCGAAAACCGGCACGGCCCGACCGCCTCGAACGCCTTGACGAACGCGTCCAATGCCGACTTGGCCCACCCCTTCGGGCGAGACAAGACCACGGTGTCGTAGACCCGCCTGCCCGTCGCCGGCTTCAGCCGGTAGGCGTGAACGAGGAAGATGACCGCCTCGCTGCTGAGCCTGATCGGCTTGCCGGCCTTCGCGCCGGGGCCGTGCACGAGCATCTGCTCTATCCAGGCGACCGCGGTCCACCCCAGCGACGGCCACGAATCCTTCGCATCCGGCCACTGAGCGGACCGGCGCGCTTCGGCTTCGTACCGGCCGCGGTCAACCCGCAAGACGGGAAGCCACTTCGCCCGGCACGACCGACAGACCAGCCTGCGACTTCGTGTCGGCGGCGTCGGCCGGCGTCTTGTCGACGACCTGGATCCGCATGCGGTGGCGAGCCTGCGGCGTCATCCCGAGTGCGTCCTCGAGCTTGGAGAGCTGCATCCACCACACGCCGGGGGCATCGGTGGGGTTGTCGTCGAGCAACGCCGTGAGCAGCGCGGCGCGGCCGACGGCGTGAGCGTCTGACGGCGTGAGCTCGGCGCCCATCGTCACCCACACGTCCCGCCAGTACGCACGCGCCACCGGCAGCGAGTCGACAGGGACCGGAAGGTGATCCGGGAACGGGGGGATATCGCGATCGGGATCGCGAACGACTCGGCGAAACCCAGCCGACGGGCTGCGCTTGGCCGATGGATCCGGAAGGGGACCGGGCATCGTTGTACCTCCCGCCTGGGGAGTAGCCCGGCCACGCGACCGGCGGGTGGATTCGCCCCACAGGGGCAGCGAAGGTGGGTGCTGGCCGAGCCGCGTGAGCAGACGCCCTCGACCAGCCATGAGCGACGCGGCTTGCCGCACGGCGACCGCTCAAGGGGTGTGAACCGCCCGGCCCGCGAGGGGCGCGGAGCGGTTCCAAAATCTCAGCCGGACAAACCCCGGCGCCGCGCGTCGGCGGTCTTCACGTCAGCGCACAGATGACACAGGAGAGCGATGTTCTCGTCGTCGTCAGTGCCACCGTCCGCGACCGCGGCCAGGTGTTCTCGGATTGGGCGAAGCTGCTCGCCGTCGTCGCGCGTGTCCGGGCGACGCGTCGGCTCGCCACAGCCCTGGCACATGCCGTCGAACCGACGCCACGTCTCCATTCGCTGCGCGAGCGTCGAGCCCGTCGAACGCCAATGGGCCTCCTGCTTGCGCCGGTCACGCTCGCGGGCGTGGTCGTCGCAGCGGCCATTGCGCAGCGCCCGACGCGGGCACCCGGACTGGCTGCACACGGAGGCCACGGTCACCCACGTCCGAAAAACGGCATAGGTCGGCCAGGCGCAATCAGCGTAACGGTTACAGCGGCGGAGGGCAAATCAGTCGTCATCGCTCGCCATTTCCTGGGCCAACTGGACCTGCTTGCGCATCTTCCGCTCCTCCATGAGACCCAGCGTGTACGGCCACGGCTGGTCCGGGAGGGAGAACGCGTTGCCGGCCATGTGGTCGTCGTCGATCTCGACGGTGACGAGCAGCACTGCGCCCATCACTCGGCGACCCTGGATCCAGTCCAGCGCACCGGCGGCGAGCTCGCCGACGACCTGTTCGGGCGACCGCTCGTCGCTCATGCTGCCATCGGCAGGTCTGCCGGGGCCGTCGTGTTCCGCGTCACCCACATGTGCGAGCGCCCCACGCGGGTTGCCACGACCCGCAACGAGAGGCCGGCGTCGCGCAGCGTCTGCGCGCGCGCCTTGACGAGCTCCGCCTCGTCCTCGCGCTCGCCCGTCTCCGGGTGGCGCTCCGCCGAGCGGCGCAGCTTGCGGATCGCGTCCGCTCGCCACCGCACCTCGACCGCGTTGCACACCTGCCACGGCTGGAGGGCAAGCTCCTCGAGCGCCGCATCCTCCGGCGACCACCCACGGTACGCGAGCAGGATCCGCTTCTCGCGGTCGGTCGAGTCCTCTATCGCGACCTGCGTAGCCGCCGGATGAGGCCGCAGCGACCGATACGCCACGCGAAGCGCGCCTCGCAGAACCTCCGGCCCCGCCGCCGACGCCTCGGCGAGCACTCGGTCCCAGTGGTCGACATCGCTCGCGCATCCGCAACGACACCCCGGCGTGACCGCCGTCGGCGGTCGGCTCGACGGCTTGCCCTGCGTCGAACGAACCTCGCCGCCACGCTGCGCGACCGGTGCAGCCGACGACTCCACGGACCCCTGCGCCAGCAGCAGCACCCGGAACTGCTCAAGCTCGCGGTCCGGCATCTCGTGCAGCCGCTCGAAACACTCCTCGATCTTCATCGGGCCTCCACCCTTGAAATCCCAGTGTCCATGGGGATAAGCTGGCCAAGCCGACCGCCACTCCGAGCAGCTTTCAGCCCTTCGCCCGGACCGCACGGCAGCCCCTCACGGTAGGCCACCGAGGGCCCCTCCGAAAATCTCAAACCCGTGC
>JAVHXX010000172.1 GCA_031119595.1 Patulibacter sp.
CCCGACCAAATCGACACTTGCACCCAAGTCAAACCCGGGCCGAAGGCCCAACCCACCAGCAGGCCGAAGGCCGACCCGAACCAGGCCGCCGCCCCGGCAACCCCAGCCGCGCTAGCGCGGCTCCGTCGTCGCAATCTGCGCCACGATCCAGTCGAGGACTCGGTCCGGGAGCTTGGTGATGATCCCGACGGCCTTGTTCTCGACGCCGCCGCCGTAGCGGGGCTTGGGGCGGCGGGCGGTGAAGGCCTTGAGGATGAGGGCGGCGGCGACGTCGGGGGTGGAGCCCTTCTCGAGGGCGTCGCGGCCGGCGTCGATGGCGGAGAAGGCGCGCTCGGCGTAGCGCTCGTAGAGGTCGGGGTTGTCGTAGTTGGTGTCGATGAACTCGGCACCTTCGGCAACGCCCTTGTCGAAGATCGGGGTGGCAACCATGCCGGGCGACACGGAGATGACGCGGACGCCGGAGTGGCCGAGTTCGCGGCGGAGGGTGTCGCTGAGGGCTTCGATCCCGAACTTCGAGACGGAGTACGGGCCGAGCATCGGCAGGGCGATCTTGCCGGAGGGCGAGGAGATGTTCACGATGCGCCCCTTCGCCTTGAGGATCGCGGGGATGGCTTCGCGGGTCACGGCGACGGTGCCGAGCACGTTGACGTTCATCACCTGCTCCCACTTCTCCTGGGCGACGAGCTCGACCGGGCCGACGCTGATGATGCCCGCGTTGTTGATGAGGCCCGCGAGCCCGCGGGGTTCGCTGCGGACCCGTTCGCCGAATGCCGCGACGTGCTCGGCATTCGTGACATCGAGCTGGATCGCCTCGGCGCGGTCGCCGAGCGACGCCAGGGGATCGGCGTCTCCCAGCGTGCGGACGCCCGCGAGGACGCGGAAACCTGCGTCGACGAGCGCGATCGCGGTCGCCTGGCCGATCCCCGACGAGCACCCGGTGACCGCGACGAGGCCGCGGTCACCGAGGACGGCGTTACGGCTTGGGAACGACACGGTCGATCATGTTCATGAGCATCGTGCTGGAGCCCTCGGGCTTGCCGTTGTTCTGCTTCTCGGCGGCGGTCACGGAATCGACGTGGTCGTAGCCGGGAAGGAGCACGTACGGATCGGGCGACCCGAACTTGCCCTTGATGATCTCGCCCTCGGTCCCGATGCCGATGATGCGGGGCTTCCGGGCGGTCGGGTGGCGGTAGTAGAAGTACGACAGCTCGCCGCCCTTGTCGTGCCCGTAGAAGGCCGTGAGGTCGGTGACGACGCGGACCGGGAAGTACGGCTCCGTGAAGTTCGTCGGACCCTCGAACTGGATCCGGGCCATGTCGCGGGCGTCGGTCACCTCGCTCGTCGGCTTCGTGAGATTCGCCCCGATCTGCGTCGGGCCGGAGCCGAGCTGGTCGTAGTTCGTCCACCCGGTCGGCTGCGTCTGGCTGTTGGCCTTGAACGGCAGCATCACGTTGCCCACCTGGAACAGGAGGTTGGCGGCCGGGATCGGCGAGATCTGGTCGTCGAGGGTGTTCCGGCGCAGACGGCTGCCACTGAAGAACCCGAAGCTCGCCCGGACCGCACTGATCGGCGTGCCGTTGTCGTCCAACAGCTGACCGAGCAGGCCGGCGTTCGTGTAGGAGTAGTCGCGGATCGAGTCCTTCGAGAGCGCGAGGCGCTGGAGGTTCGACGACCCGAGCATGTGGAAGTAGTTGTCGATCGACTTCACGTGCGGGATCGCCTGCAGGAGCGGCGTCGCCGACCCGTTCGGATCCTTGAAGGCGGCGATGCCGACCATCTCCATCACGAGCGTCGAGAGCGGGTCGACGCCGTCGACGTCCACGCGGCGCGGCACGAGGCCACGCTTCAGCGCGGACACCGAGATGCGGCGGAGGAAGTTGCGCTGCCCGAGGGTCGCGGCCCCGATCACGGCGTTGAGCAGCGGCGAGTCCTGGGTCGGGTCGAGATCGAGGTAGGCCTCGAAGCCGACGAAGCCCGCGCACTGGCGGTAGCCGGCGTCGGTGGTCGTCTTCGGGTTGTGGTCGAAGTCCCAGCCGGCGAAGACCTGCACGAGCGGGCCGCCGAGCGAGTGACCGCCGCAGATGACGTGGTGCTCACGCCAGGTCTGGTCGGGCAGCTCGTCGGTGAGGACCGAGTACATGTCGTTGACGGTCTGCTCGAGGCCGATGTCGGCGAGCATGCGGTCGTTCTTGCCGACGCCCCCGAAGGTCTTGCCGTCGATCGAGGCGCCGTGGAAGTAGTAGTCGATGGCGTCGTGGAAGTCGCCCGTCTGCTCGTACTTGTTGACCCCGGTGAGGTCTTCGAGGCAGTTCGCGCGGCGGTCGAGCGCCCAGACCTCGATGTTGCGGCCCTCGCGCTTCGCCGCGCGGACGGTGTTGCGCGCGAGCGGGTCGAGCGCCATCGCACCCTCGAGGATGCCGGGCATGAGGAAGGCGACCGAGTCGGCCTTCATCGAGTCGGTCGGCCCCGTCGCCGAACGGAAGCGCACGTACTGGAGCCAGTCGCAGGCCTCCGGATGCGGAGCGTCACCCGCAGGCAGCGGCACGTGGATGCGTACGAGGCTCGCGAGGACGTCGGATTCGGGGGACGCGGAGTCGATCGGGACCTCCTGCCGCTCGACGTTCGGACTCGGGAGTGCGGACGCCGGAGCGGCGCCGACGAGTGCCGCCAGGCCGAGGGCGGCGAACACGGCCACCGCGGTGCGGGCGAGGCCGCCGAGCAGAGGGCGAGCACGGGGGAACGACAGAGACGGGACAGTTCTCATGGACTGCAGAATGCCGGAATACGGAGCGGGTTGTGAAAAGTTGATTACCCCTGGCGTTACAGGCGCATTCAAAAACTCGCTTCGGCTCAGGAGTGGCGCGGGTACCCCGGATTACCCCATCTTTTTGAACATTGCTCAATAGGCCACGGGGCGGGGGCGAACGCGGCATTTGTGTGCTCGACCTCTCACCGGATGCTGGTCATTCGAAGGGCGGTAAGTAAAATTCCGCCTCTCTCTCGTCCCCGTTCTGATCGCCCTGCGATCGAGTGTCGCCAATGTCCCTGTTCGTCCCCCGCGAGCCCGCCGCACCCCGGCGCCGCGCGCTGTCCCGATTCCGCACCGCCCTCGCCACCCTCGCCGTCCTCGGCGCCGGTGCGATGGCCCCCGCGGCGGCCAGTGCGGCCATCTCCCCGCAGTACGACCCGTTCTACGTACCGCCGGCCGACCTCGCCTCGCACGCGCCCGGGGACGTCCTGCGGTCCCGCACGGTGCCGTTCCACATGAGCCCGCAGATCAAGCTCCCGTACAAGGCGTACCAGGTGCTGTTCCGCACGAACGACCTGCGCGACGGCGCCTCGGCGAGCGTGGCCACGATCTTCATCCCGACGAAGCGTCCGGCCACCGGCCGCCGGCTCGTCTCCTACCAGACGGCCTATGACGGGGTCGGCCCCGGCTGTCGCCCGTCGTACTCCTTCCAGAACGGCAAGGTCGCGCTGCAGGGCGTCGAGACCCTGCTCATCGGCTCGGCCCTGAGCCACGGTTGGACCATCGTCACCACCGACTACGAGGGCCCGTACGACGAGTTCGGCGTCGGCAAGACGAGCGGCTGGAACGTCCTCGACGGCATCCGCGCCGCGGAGCGCTTCCCGGCCGCGGGCCTCGCGGACGGCGTGAACACGCCGGTCGGCATGCTCGGCTACTCCGGCGGTGGCCAGGCGACCGCCTGGGCCGCCGAGCTCGCCAAGCCGTACGCGCCCGAGCTCAAGATCATCGGCGCGGCGCAGGGTGGCGTCGGCGCGGACCTGAGCACCGTCCTCAGCAACTTCGACGGCCAGCTGTTCGCGGGCGTCGGCCTCGCGGGGATCATCGGCATCTCCAACGCGTACCCCCAGCTCGGCCTCGAGGGCAAGCTCAGCAACCGTGGCCGCCAGCTCTTCAAGCGGATGCGCACCCAGTCGGCCTGCATCTCGGACTACGCGTTCGAGTACGCGTTCACGAAGTTCAAGTCGCTGACGATCGACCCGACGCTCCTCAAGCAGGCGCCGTTCGTGGCCGCAGCGCAGGAGAACTCGCTCGGCAAGGACGCCCCGCAGATCCCGGTCCTCTGGTACGACACCCTCGTCAACCAGATGGGCAGCCACGCGACCAACCTCAAGGTCGCCAAGCAGTACTGCGCCGCCGGTACCCCGCTCTCGTTCCGCACGAGCTGGCACGAGGAGCACGCGATGCAGGCCTTCTCGTGGCCGTTCAAGGCCCAGGCGTGGATCTCGCTGCGCTTCAACGGCGCCCCGCTCGACACGAACTGCGACAACCTCAAGTGACCCGCCCCCGTCCTTCCGTCCCAAGGATCACCATGCCCAACCAACGTCTCCGGCGGCGGGTCCTCGCGCTGTTCGCCTTCCTGATCGCGATCGTCGCTCCGGTCGCGACCGCGCAGGCCGCCCAGACCGACACCTACATCGACCTCCCGCAGCACAAGTACCCGGCGTTCTACGTGCCGCCGTCACCGCTGCCCCCGGGCCAGCCCGGCGAGATCATCCGCTGGCGCGAGATGGGCTTCAACAAGTCCCTCACGAAGCCGCCGCAGGGCACCAAGGGCTACCTCGTGATGTACCACTCGCGGTCGGCGCTCGGCCAGGACATCGCAGTCGTGGGCTACGTGCTCGTGCCGGTCGCCTACAACCTGCCCCCGGGCATGACGCAGCGGCCGATCATCGGCTACGGCAACGAGGCCATGGGTCTCGGTGACAACTGCGCCCAGTCCGCCGTCCTCCAGTACGGCAACTCCGGTGAGGTCGCCCTCTACACGCTGATGCTCAAGAAGGGCTACGCGATCGCCGCGACCGACTACGAGGGCCTCGGCACGCCGCAGGTCCACACGTTCGGCGTGACGATGTCCGCGGCACACACCACGCTCGACATGATCCGCGCGGCCCGCAACCTCGAAGCCGCGCAGCTCCCGAAGAACGGCCCGGTCGGGCTGCTCGGGTACTCGCAGGGCGGCGGTGCCGTCACCGGTGCCGAGGAGCAGCAGCCGACCTACGCCCCGGACGTGAAGCTCACGGCCGTGGCGGCCGGCGGTGCCCCGACCAACCCGCTCATGTTCGCGAAGTGGAACGACGGCAAGATCTTCTCGGCCGTCGAACTGGCCGCGTCGATGGGCTACGACGCCGCCTACCCGGAGCTCGACCTCTACAACGGCTTCATGAACGACCGCGGCAAGATCGCGTACCAGCACGGCCTCAACGGCTGCATCGAGATGGTGTTCAGCCTCCCGAACCGCAAGATCGCCGACTACCTCCAGCCGGGCAAGAACCCGCTGACCGATCCGCGCTGGCTCGCCCGGTTCAAGGAGAACACGATCGGCCTGCTGCCGCCGAAGATCCCGACCTACTACTTCCACGGGATGTTCGACCAGGCCGTGCCCTACAAGGGTGCACTGGAGCTCCGCAAGCGCTGGTGCGCCGGCGGCACGCCGCTCCACTTCCAGACGATCATCGACGAGCACGTCTCCGCGGCGCCCCTGTGGATGCCGAACGCCGAGAAGTGGCTCGACGCCCGCATGCGCGGTCGCCCGGACAAGGGCAACTGCGGCAAGCTCGTCGCCTAGGCCAGACCGGTTCCCTCCGACACGAAGGGCCCGCACCGCCACGACGGCGGTGCGGGCCCTTCGGCCGTTCCGGGGCGCCACGGCGATACTGGACCGATGCAGTCCTTCGGCATCGTGGTGATCGGCGTGTTGGTCGTCGGCGTGGTGCTCGGCCTGTACGCGGCCCGCAACCCGCCCCGTTGGGACGAACTCGGCGGCGAGTCACCCGTGCCGCTCGACGGCGCCCCGACCACCGCCGACGACGAGGCGCAGCTCCGCGCGCTCGTCGCCGCCAAGCGAGCACGCCGCCTCGCCGAGGGCGGCCCGGCGGTGGCGAGCGACGCTCGGGCCACCGAACCGCGCGAGCCATGGGCCCACCTCGACGCCGAGGTGATCCAGGAGGCCCGCGCTCTCGTTGCCCGGCGGCGGGCACGGCTCGAGCGCGAGGGCCGCGAGGCCCCCGCCGAGCAGTCGGAACTCGAACGGCTCCTGGGGCCGCCGACGCCCTAGCCGCGAGACGGCCGGAACGACCTCGCGGCCCGGGAGGCGCCGGGTCAGGCGGTCTGCCCGCCCATGAGGCCTTCGAGCGGACCGCCCGGACCGCCGAACTGCTTCTCGAGCTTCAGGATCAGATCGGTGATCGGCGTGGACGTCTTCGGGGCGACGATCGGCTTCGGCGTGGCGGTGTTGGTGATCGTGAGGGTCACGTCGCCGCTGCCCGGATCGTCGCCGGTCTGGTCGTCGGCCTTGAGGTGCACCTGGATCTGCCGCTCGAGGTGGTCGTCCTTGCCGACCCAGATCGAGGCGTCGAGCACCTTGATCGCTTTCTCGGCGTCGGCGAGGTCGCTGTCGGAGATGCTGTCGACCTGCTTCAGCTTGTCGACGCCCGGCAACTGCGGGACCGCGGCGGGCAGCGCCTTGAGACCCGAGGTGATGTCGTCGGCGACGGCCTTCACGTCGACCGGGCCGCTGATCTTCTGGGTGTCCTCACCCTCCACCTGGCCGCCGTCGGTGACGGTCGTGCTCTTGAACCACGTGTCGGGGTCGAGGTCCATCGCGTCGAGGAGCTTCTGCGGGTCGACGCCACCGAGCGGACTCGTGGCGCTGACGCCCTCCTTCGCCGCCTCCTTCTGGATCTCGCTCATCAGCTCGTTCGTGAGGGCCGAGCCGACGGCGTAGTCCTGCCCCTCCCAGTTCGCGTAGAGCTGGTCGGCGGCGTACGTGATGCCACCCGAGTACTTGCCCTTGCCCGATTTGCCCTTGCCGTCGACGTAGTCACCGTCGACGTCGAAGGCGACCGCGAGCGGGGGCAGCAGCTTGCCGCTCTCCTGCTTCCCGTACGAGACGGTGAGGTTGGCCTCACCCGCGAGGTGCCGGAGTTCGTCGTCCTTCGGGACGTCGATCGTGCCCTTCACGTTCACGGCGACGTAGCCGCTGGACGCGTCGCTCGGCTTGAAGGCGGCCTTCAGGAGCGTGGCGCCGTCGGTGGACGACGCCGACGCGCCGCTCGAGGCGCCGCCCGAACCGCCGTCGCTGCCGCAGCCGGCCACGGCGGCGGTCGTCGCGAGGGTCGCAAGGGCGGTGAAGGCGAGTCGTCGCGATGCGGGAAGGACCATGGCCGCATTCAACCACGCGATCCCCGGAGCGCCAATGCGCCACGCGGCAACCCTGGTCACCGACGCGATACCGCCGGTAGCCCGTCCGGTGGGTCGCCGACGGGAACTCGGGGACTGTCCGCGTCGCCGCGCGGCTACTTCAGGTCGCTCTGGCAGGCGTTGAGCTTGGCGGCATCGTTGCCGGCCTTGTTGACGCACTCGATGTAGGCCTCGGACACGGCCGCGTTCCCCGCGCCGCTGCTCCCCGACGCCGCGGCGCCGGCCGCCGCACCGAAGAGACCGTTGAGCTTGGGGATGAGGTCCGTGACCGGCTTCGTGTTGCTCGGCGCCTTGATGTCCTGCTGCTCGTTGACGTCGGTGAGGGTCAGCTGGATCGAGCCGGAGAGCTCGTCGGAGGCCTTCGCGCCGCTGGCGTCGAGGTCGACCTTCAGCTGGCGCAGGATGTGGTCGTCCTTGCCGGTCCACACGGTCACGTCGAGCTTCTTGATCTGCTTGGAGACCGCGTCGAGCTGGGCGTCCGTGACGGTCGGGACGGTACGCGCCGTCGAGCTGCCGGGGGCGAGGGCCTGGGCCTTGCGGGCGGCGCCCAGGACGTCCGGGACGAGCGTCTTGATGTTGACGGCGCCGCTGATCTTGTAGGTGTCGACGCCGCCGATCTTTTCGGTGCCCTCGACCTCCGGGTCGATGAGCCACGTCTGTGGGTTCAGGCCGAGCTTGCCGAGGACGTCCTTCTGGCTGTCGGCGCTGGCGCCGGACTGCTTGATCGCGGCCTTGAGCGACTGCACGGCACGCGCCGAGAGCTCCTGTCCCACGTCGTAGTTCGTGCCCTGGTAGCTCACGTAGAAGCGGCCGTCGACGTAGACGCCGCCGGCGTCGAGGTCGAGCTTGCCGCCGCCGGTCTCCTCGCCGCTGGCCTTCACGGCCGCGGAGAACTCGGGGATCTCGCCGTCCTTCGCCTGGCCGAGCTTGATCTCGGCCGAGGCCTCACCGGAGCCGCCGGGCGTGCCGGTGAGCTTGCCGTTCGCGGTGATCTTGATGTCACCGCTCTTGATCTTCGACGAGCCCGTGCTCGGCTGGAAGGTGCTCGCGAGCAGCGTCTTGGCATCGGTGGTACTGGCCGCGCCGGTCTTCGTGTCCGACGAGCTGCCGCACCCGGAGATGCCGAGCGCACCGACGGTCACCGCGGTGAGCGCGAGGGATCGAATCTGCATGTGGAGAGGTCCTGGGAGAAGATCGAAGTGGGCGACGCCGTCCGCAGCGTCGACACCGGCAGGCCGCTCGACGCTATCAGCCCTGGTTGCGTGCGGACGCAGGCCCTCGGCGGCGCGCCAACCAGATTGCACGGCGCGCAACCACGGCTGCCAAGGTGGGTTGGGAACCCCGATGACCCGCCGCCTCCTCCCCCCGCGCCGGCACGCCGTCCTGGTGGCCATCGCCGCCACGCTCGTCGCCGCAGCACCCGCCGCCGCCTCCTCCTCGACCGTGCTCGTCGTGGACGGCTCGCACGTC
>JAVHXX010000173.1:0-4339 GCA_031119595.1 Patulibacter sp.
GTGACGACCTCAGCGATCAAAGCGTTTTGGTCTGACCTCCAGGCGCGCGGTGAGGCAGACCGTGTCGTCATGCTCGTGTGGAGCGAATTCGGCCGCCGCCCGGCTGAAAACGGATCCATCGGCTGCGACCACGGTGCCGCCGGTCCCGCTTTTGTGATCGGCACGAGCGTCAAGCAAGGGCTCATCGGCGAGTTCCCGGGCCTCAAGGCCTTCGGCGCGAGCGATTCGGGGCTCATGCAAGACGGCAACCTCCGAGCGACCAGTGACTTCCGGGGTATCTACTCCGCCCTGCTCGAGCAGTGGATGGGGACGGATGCCGACGGCATCATCCCCGGTGCAGGCGCGAAACCAGGATCGGGCGCGTTCGCCCGACCGGTCCTCTTCTAGTTCTCGCGCAGCGCCGGGAAGAGGATCACGTCCCGGATGGTCTTCGAGCGCGTGAGCATGATGACCAGGCGGTCGATACCGACGCCGACGCCGCCGGCGGGCGGCATGCCCTGCTCGAGGGCCTGGACGAAGGCTTCGTCGTAGGGCTGGGCCTCCGCGTCGCCGCCCTCTGAGTAGCGCGTCTGGGCCTCGAAGCGGCGGCGCTGCTCGTCCGGGTCGTTGAGCTCGGAGAAGGCGTTCGCGATTTCCTGGCCGTTCGCGTAGGCCTCCCACCGCTCGGTGAGCCCATCGATGGTGCGATGGCGCTTGGCGAGCGGCGACAGCTCGACCGGGTGGTCGAGGATGAACGTCGGCTGGATGAGGGCCGGCTCGACGAACGTGCCGAGGAGCTCGTCCGCGAGCTGCGGCCACGTGAGCTGATCGAGGTTGTCGATCTCCTTCGCGACCTTCGGCTTCGCCTTCACCGCGCGGCGCAGGAACTCGTCCTGGTCGACGAGCTCGCCGGTCGGATCACCGTTCGCATCGACGATCTCGAACTGGCCGTCGCCGACGGCGTAGCCGAGGTGCGCGAGGAGGTCGATGCCCGTGGCCTCCTCGACGACCTCGACGAAGGTGACCCGCCGCCACGGCAGATCGAAGCGGATCGCGCCCTCGGCGGTGTAGTCGTAGCCGGCGGCTTCGGCGGCCGCGCGCACGAGGTGCTCGGTGCGGTCGGCGGCCTTGTGGTACTCGGCGTAGGCCTCGTACCACTCGATCGACGTGAACTCCGGCTGGTGCTTGGGGCTGAGGCCCTCGTTGCGGAAGTTCTTGCCGATCTCGTAGACGCGCTCGAGGCCACCGACGAGGCAGCGCTTGAGGTAGAGCTCCGGCGCGATACGCAGATAGAGCGTGCGGTCGAGGGCGTTGTGATGCGTGACGAACGGCTCCGCGGCGGCGCCGCCGTAGAGCGTCTGCAGGGTGGGCGTCTCGACCTCGAGGAAGCCGTCGGCGTTGAGCTCGCGGCGGAACGCGGCGATGATGTGCGACCGCGCGATGAAGACGGCGCGGCTCTCCTCGTTCGAGAGGAGGTCGACCTCGCGGCGGCGGTACTTCGTCTCCGGATCCTGAAGACCGTGGCGCTTGTCCGGCGGGGGCCGCAGGGCCTTCGCGAGGAGCGTGACCTGCTCGATCTGGATCGTGAGCTCACCCCGCTGGGAGACGAACACGCGCCCGTCGATGCCGAGCAGGTCGCCGAGGTCGACGAGCTCCGAGATCAGCGAGAACTGTTCCTGCGAGAGGACGTCCGACTTGGCCTGCAGCTGGATGCGGCCCGAGCGGTCGACGAGGTCGAGGAAGGCCATGCCGCCCTGCTCGCGGCGCGACGCGAGACGGCCGGCGATCCGGCGGCGCTCGTCGGTCTCTTCACCGGCGGGAAGTTCGTCATACGCGGCGCGGACGTCGGCGATGGGCTCGGGCTCGGGGTCCGTGAACGAATACGGGAACGGATCGACGCCGCGCTCGCGGAGCTCGTCGAGCTTGTGGCGGCGCGCCGCGAGGATCTCGGCCTCGGCGCGGGAGGAGGCTTCCTGCTCGGCGAGGTCGCTCAGGGAACGCGCGATCGACTTCGCGCGTTTGTCGGCGGCCCGGAGGTACACCGACAGCGGCTTCGCGAGCGCGCGGGGATCGTCGACGGGCTCGCCCGCCGCGAGCGGCGCGAGGCCGTCGAGCGCCGCGGCGAGCTCGGAGCCGGAGGCCAGCAGCTCGTCGACCTCAGCGTTCTCACCGGCGTAGGGCTGACCCGCGGCGGTCGCGTCGACCAGCGCGCGGCCGGCATCGATGGCGGCCGTGGCCGCTGCGGCGTCGTCCGGGGTGCGGGCGAACGGGCCCGCGACCCTCTTCAGGGCCTCGGTCGACTCGACGACGGCGTCGAACCAACCGCGGAGGTCGTCGAGACGCGCGCCCGGCGCGTCCACGGTGTCACCGCTCATCGCGAGCGGCGACTAGATGCCGACGTCGATCTTGTTGATCTTGAGCTTGCGCGGCTCGCCCTTGGGCAGGTTCACCGTGACCACGGCGCCGAGCTTGTGGCCCAGGAGCGCCTTGCCGACCGGGGACTCGTTGGAGAGCTTGCCGTCGCCCGGAGCGGCCTCGGCCGACCCGACGATCGTGAACTTCTGCGCCTTGCCGCTGGCCTCGTCGGTGAAGTCGACGGTGGAGCCGACCTGGACGACGTCGGTGCGGACGTCGTCGTGATCGACGACGGTGGCGGAACGGATGCGGTCCTGGAGCTGGATGATCCGGGACTCGATCTGCGCCTGCTCGTTCTTCGCGTCGTCGTACTCCGAGTTCTCGGAGATGTCACCGAAGTCGCGCGCTTCCTTGATGCGGTCGGCGACCGCCCGGCGACCATCGCCCTCGAGGTGCTCGAGTTCGGCCGTCAGTTTCTGGAGACCTTCGCGGGTGAGGATGACGTCGCGCGACATGGAGTACTGCTTGATCGTTCGGGCTAAAGCGGGAGGTACTGGGCGAACCCAGCGCGGCCACGAGGCGGTTGAAACCCCGTGGCGAGCGGCGGAGCATAGCAAGGGTCCGGGCGGTACCGGACCCCTCGGCTGGACGCCTGTTCCGGGTGCGTCAGGCGGCCGGCGCCGGGGCCCGGAGCGTCGAGCCCGGGAGGCCGCGCTCGTCGACCGGCGCGGGCTCGGCGACGGACCGGAGCGCGGCGCGGACGTCATCGACCGAAGCGGCCCGTTGCAGGGTGTTCTGGAGCTCGTGGCCGCCGTCCATCGTCTCGACGTACCAGGGGTAGAACTTCCGCAGGTAGCCGGTCGCGCGGGACTCGCCGAGGTGCAGGACGGCCTGGTCCATGACCCACAGCAGTTCGCCGACGATCTCCTCGCGCGAGGGGTCGTTCTCGCGGAGGCCGAGGATGCGGGCGAACAGCCACGGGTCGCCGAGGGCTCCGCGGGCGAGCATGATCGCCTCGGCGTTCGTCTGCTTCCACGCGTCGAGGATGAACTGCGGGTCGCTCATGCCGCCGGAGAGGATGAGCGGGACGGGCAGCTCCTCGACGAGCTGGGCGGCGAGTTCGAGGTCCGGGGCGCCCTTGTGCTGGACCTGGGCGGAGCGCGGGTGGAAGGTGATCGCGGAGACGCCGGCCTCCTCAACGAGACGCAGCGCGAGGCGGTAGCCGTCGGCCTCGCCCTTCTTCACGCCCGAGCGCAGCTTCACGGTGACCGGGAGGCCCGAGCCCTCGCGGGCGGCCTTCGCCACGGCGACGGCGGTGTCGGGGTCCTTGAGCATCGCGGCGCCGGCGCCGGACCCCATGACCTTCGGAACGGGGCAGCCCATGTTGAGGTCGATGACGTCGGGACGGGCGTGCTCGGCGACGTACGCGGCGGCCGAGCGCATGATCTCGACGTCCTGCCCGAAGAGCTGGATCGCGAGCGGACCGCCGGAGCGCTCGCGCTCGTCGACGCGCAGCAGCTCGGTGCAGGTCTTCTCATTGCGGTAGTGGATCGCGAAGCTTGAGACCATCTCGGAGACGGTCATCCCCGCGCCGTGCCGCTGTGCCTGGAAGCGCACGAACCAGTTGCCGATGCCCGCGAGCGGCGCGAGCAGCACGCGGTTCGGGACGTCGATCCCGGCGAGCTGCCAGGTGTCGTGGAGGGAGCGCTCGGTGGTCTCGGTCGGGGTCGTCATCAGGAGACAGGGTACGGAGGTTGCGGGCTCTGGCGGGATGACGCGGCGGTCGAGCGCGCCAGGCGGTGCGGGTGGCGCGCGTTCGATCACCGCTAGCGTGTCCTGAATGTCTGACCCCGTGCTGATGACCGCTGAGGACTATGCCGCGCTGAAGGCGGAGATCGAGAGCCTCGAGACCGAGGGCCGCCGCGCGATCGCGGCGCGGATCAAGACCGCACGCGAGTGGGGCGACCTCAAGGAGAACTCGGAGTATCACGACGCCAAGAACGAT
>JAVHXX010000173.1:4349-8635 GCA_031119595.1 Patulibacter sp.
GTGTGCGACCACGGCGAGTGGCGTCGTTGTTTCGCCCCTGAGGACTAGAATGGCCAGCTTGTCCGACCGTGTTGTCATGACCGCTGAGGCCCAGCAGGCGCTGCAGGCCGAGCTCGAGCACCTGGAGACGGTGTCTCGGAAGGAGATCGCCGAGCGCATCAAGACCGCGCGCGAGTGGGGGGATCTCAAAGAGAACTCCGAGTACCACGACGCGAAGAACGACCAGGCGCACCTCGAGACGAAGATCCTGCTGCTCCGCGACAAGGAGAAGAACGCCCAGGTCGTCGAGGCGCAGGTCGGTGGCGACACCGTCGGCTTCGGCTCCACGGTGGTCGTCGAGGACCTCACGAGCGGCCGCGAGAACACCTTCACGCTCGTGTCGGTGACGGAGGCCAAGCCCGGCGAGGGCCGGATCGCGTCGAGCTCCCCGGTCGGCGTGGCGCTCGAGGGTGCAAAGGTCGGACAGACCGTCGAGGTGACCACTCCCAAGGGCGCGCGCCCGATGAAGGTCCTGTCGATCTCGTAGGGGTTCGCGCCGCGCCGCGGCGCGGACCGTCGGCCGCGGCGGTCCGTGCGACGAAACGCGCACCGAGCGCGCGGAACGCAACACACGGCGAGCCGGCGGCGCCGCGGGCCGTCAGCCGCGGCGGTCCGTGCGACGAAACGCGCGTCGAACGCGCGGAACGCAACACGGGGCGGCCCAGGTGGCACCGGGGACCGCCAGCCGCGGCGGTCCGTGCGACGAAACGCGCGTCGAACGCGCGGAACGCAACACACGGCCAGCCGGGGTCGGAACCCTGGGCGTTCCGAATGTTCGGCGGGGGGCGAATTTCGGTCGGCCGGCGCCTCTTATAGGTATGGCCGTTTCGAAATCACCTGACCGCACTACCTTGCTGACCGCGATCCGGGAGCTGGCCGTGGCACCGCACTGGGTGGTCACCACGGACGCGCTCGTCGAGCTCGGGATGTCGAAGGACCGGATACGACGTTGGCAGCGCGAGGGACTGCTCGATCGGGCCGCACGCGGGGTCTATGCCTTGGAACGAAACCGACCGAAGCTCTCGGATTTCTGGGCCGCACACCTGAGCATCGGCGACGCCGGGTACCTCAGCTCGATGTCCGCGATCGACCTCCACGGCATCGCGAACAAGCCCCGTCGGCCCGTGCATCTGACCGTTTCAGGCAGTCGACCACGCCCGCAGGACGGCATCCTGGTCCATTCCAGTCCGCTGCTTCCCGACGACGTCACCGTCGTCGATGATCTCCCGTGTACGAGCGTCGCGCGAACGCTGCTCGACGTTGCATCGCAGGTCGACGACGCCGAGCTCGACCGCCTGGTCGATCGCGTCGTCCACCTTCGACTGTTCGACCAGCGGGCGTTCGACCGCCTGCTCGAACGGAAGCATGGACGGCCCGGCTGCCAGGCGTTGCGCGCGGCGATCGGTCGTCTCGATCACAATTCGGGAAACAACCGGTCAGAGCACGAGCGCCGACTCATCGCGTTGATCCGCGACAGCGATCTCCCCACGCCGGTGGTGAACCATCGGCTCGGGCCTTGGGAAGTCGATGTGCATTGGCTCAATACCCGCGGGGTCGTCGAGGCGGATAGCGATCAGTTCCATTCGAGCCCTGCACAGCTCGCCGCGGACATCGCGAAACAGGCCGCGCTCAAGGCCTACGGTTTCGTCGTCCATCGCGTGACGTGGCGCGAGACGAACTACGACACCGACCGGACCTTGGAGCGGATCGAGCGCTTCCGCTTGGCAAACCTGGCACCGCCGGTCCCCGGACTGCCGATCGAGCCGGTCCTCACGACGCGGAGGTGGTGAACGACACGGGCGGGGGCCGAGGGAGCGTGTGGAGGCGCGCTTGCCCGCCGCGGCCCGAGCCACGCCGCGGCCCGAGCCACGCCGCGGCCCGAGGCACGCCCTGGCCCGAGCCACGAAACGCGCACTCACCGCGCGGAACGCAACACGCAGCCGCCGCGGCCCGAGCCACGCCGCGGCCCGAGCCACGAAACGCGCACTTACCGCGCGGAACGCAACACGCAGCCGCCACGGCCCGTGCCACGCCGCGGCCCGTGCCCACGAAACGCGCACTCACCGCGCGGAACGCAACACGCAGCCGCCGCGGCCCGAGACACGCCGCGGCCGCACTTCGCCCAACTCGACTCGGTTGCGCGGCGGTTCCTGGCGCGCTGCGGTGCCGGGTCGCAAGGGCGCTGGCGGATTCATGAGGGTCGCCTTCTACCGTTGAGGTGATGGCCGACGACTTCACGCGGGAGTTCCCGACGACCCCGCCTGGCTCCGGCCCCGATCCTGACCGCCGCGGGCGCACCTCCTCCGGCCCAGATCCTGACCGCCGCGGACGTACCTACGACGACGGCGGCGTGCGGTATCGCGGCGGCTCGTTCGACCCGGCCGGCGACGAGTCGACGCGGTCGTTCGACTTCGGCCCCGACGACTTCCAGCAGAGCCGCCGCCCGCGCGGCCGGCGGCCGCAGCGGCTCGCGCCGAAGCGCGAGCGCAGGCCCGCGTGGTTCCGGATCGGCCGGGCCCTCGCGATCGTGGTGGTCGTCGTGCTCGCTGCGACGGGGATCGTGCGCGCGGCGTACGGCGGCAAGGCGCTGCCGGGCACCACGATCGGCGGGGAGTCGGTCGGCGGCCAGGACCGCGCCGCGATCACGGACACCGTCGAGCGGCTCGCCAGCGGCGACCGCCGCATCCGGATGTCGACGCCGCGCGGCACGCTCCAGGTGACCGCGGGCGGGGCGGGGCTCGACGCCGACGTCGCGGCCACCGTCGATCGCGCGCTGTCCGCGCGGCGGGGGTCGTTCTTCTCGCCCCTCATCTCGCTCGTGCACGGGAAGAACGTGCCGCTCGAGGCCGAGGTCGACTCGACGAAGCTGAAGGCGTCCGTGAAGCGCATCGCCCAGGCCGTCGACAAGAAGCCGTACGCCGGCGCGCTGAACATCGACCCGCAGACGCTCAAGGTGCGCACGTCGACCTCGAAGGCCGGCCGCGCCGTCGACCAGCCGAAGCTCACGAAGCTCCTGCGCAAGGCCCTCCTCCACCCCACCGACAAGACCATCGCCGCGCCCGTCGAGACCACCCAGGCGGTGTCCGACGCGGGCGTGCAGAAGGTCGCCACGCAGGCACGGGCGTACCTGAAGTCGTCGGTGAAGTTCACGGGCGCCGGCAAGACCTACACGGCGTCGCCGAGCACGATCGCGCCGCTGCTCGCGCTCGAGTCGGTGAACGACGGCCGCGCCGCGCGGCTCGGCGTCGACACGGCGGTCCTGAGCAAACTCACCGCGCGCGTCGCGAACGCCCGCAACCGCACCGCGAAGAGCGCGAAGATCACCGCGCCGGCCCGCGGTCCGATCCTCGACGGCAAGGACGAGGTGCCCCAGAGCCCGAAGGCGGCGAAGGTGACCGTGACGAGCGAGGGCCACAGCGGCCTGGCCGTGCAGGTCCCAGCGCTCAACCAGAAGGTGCGCGCGGCGATCAAGAGCGGCTCGCACTCGATCGCGGTGCCGACGAAGACGACGGCCGCACCGGTGTCGAAGACGTCCGCGAAGAAGATCGACCACGTGATCGGGACGTTCTCGACCGCCTACATCGCCGGGCAGCCGCGCGTCACGAACATCCAACACATCGCCGCGGCGATCGACGGCACGATCATCGCGCCCGGGCAGCAGTTCTCCCTCAACGGGATCGCGGGCGAGCGGACGAAGGCGAAGGGCTACGTCGAGGCGCCGTTCATCGCGGGGAACAAGATCCAGCCGTCGGTCGGCGGAGGCGTGAGCCAGTTCTCCACCACCATGTACAACGCCGCCTATTTCGCGGGCCTCCAGATCGACGCGCACCAGCCGCACAGCCTCTACATCACGCGCTATCCGGCGGGCCGGGAGTCGACGCTGAACTGGCCCGACATCGACATGAAGTGGACCAACGACACGAGCACCCCGATCCTCATCCGCACCTACGCGGACGACGCCGGCGTGACCGTGACGCTCTACGGCGACAACGGCGGCCGCAAGGTGACCGCGACGCCCGGCGACCACACCCCGAACACCGCCCCCGGCGGCAACTTCGACATCACGGTGACCCGGACGATCCGCTACCCCGACGGCCGCGTGGTGAAGCAGCCGACGACGACCAAGTACTACGACGAGGTCACGGACGGCGGACCTCCGCAGGAGTAGCGGCGCCGCCGCCGGGGCTCGCCCAGCGCGACGCCGCCGGGGCTCGCCCGCGGCAACACCGCCCGGGCCGCGTTCGGGC
>JAVHXX010000174.1 GCA_031119595.1 Patulibacter sp.
GCGTCATGCAGTACGTCAAGGAGCGGTACGGCACCGAGCGCGTCGCCCAGATCATCACGTTCGGCAAGATGTTCCCGCGCGCCGCCACCCGCGACGCCGCCCGGGTCCTCGGCCACGAGTACGCCATCGGCGACCGCCTCTCCAAGCTCATCCCGGACCCCGAGCAGGGGCGCGCGCCGAGCTTCGACTCGTGCCTGGTCGAGGGCAGCGAGCTCCGGAAGGAGTACGACTCCGATCCCGCCGCGCGCGAGATCATCGACGTCGCCAAGGGCCTCGAGGGCATCGTCCGCAACTCGTCGATCCACGCCGCCGCGGTCGTCATCTCCGACCGCGATCTCACGGACATCGTCCCGCTGCAGCTCTCCGACGACGGGGTCGGTCCGGACGGGCAGAAGCAGTACCGCGCGGTCACGCAGTTCTCGATGAAACCTGTCGAGGAGCTCGGGCTCCTCAAGATGGATTTCCTGGGGCTGCGCAACCTCGACGTGATCGAGGACGCCCTCGACATCATCGAGCGCTCCACCGGCGAGCGCCCCAACATGTCGACGCTCCCGCTCGACGACGAGAAGACCTTCAAGATGCTCGGCGCCGGCGACTCGATCGGCGTGTTCCAGTTCGAGTCCGAGGGCATGCGCAAGGCCCTCAAGGTCGTCGGCCCGACCCAGTTCGACGACCTCGTCGCGCTCGTGTCGCTCTACCGACCGGGCGCCATGGACTCCATCCCGACGTACGCCCGCGGTAAGCGCGATCCGGACTCGGTGAACATCCCCGACGAGCGCCTCGAGCCGATCATCGGCCCGACGATGGGCGTGATCCTCTACCAGGAGCAGGCGATGCTGGTCTCGAAGGAGATCGCCGGCTTCTCGGGCGCCCAGGCCGACGACCTCCGCAAGGCGATCGGCAAGAAGAACCGCGAGGCGATGGCGCAGCTGAAGCCGCCGTTCTTCGAGGGCTGCCGTAAGTCAGGCACCTCCGAAGACGTGATCGAGTGGATCTGGGCGACCAACGAGAAGGCCGCCGACTACTCCTTCAACAAGTCGCACGCCGCCTGTTACGCGCTCGTCTCGTACCGCACCGCCTGGCTCAAGGCGAACTACCCCGCCGAGTACATGGCGGCCCTGATCTCGTCCGTCATGGACACGAAGGACAAGGTTCCGTTCTTCGCCGCGCAGACGGAGCAGATGGGGATCGAGATCCTCCCTCCGGACGTCAACCACTCCGACCACGCGTTCCTCGTGATCGACGGTCAGATCCGGTTCGGCCTCGACGCCGTCAAGGGCGTCGGCTACGCCGCCGTGGAGGCGATCAAGGCCGCCCGCGACGAAGGCGACTTCGAGGACATCTGGGACTTCTGCGAACGCGTGGACTCCCGCTCCGTGAACCGGCGGTCGATCGAGGCGCTCATCAAGAGCGGGGCGTTCGGCTCCACCGGCCACACACGCAAGGGCATGCTCGACGTACTCGAGCAGGCCCAGGGCGCCGGCTCGAAGGTCCAGCAGGACGCCCTTCTCGGGCAGGGGTCGATCTTCGACTTCGGCGACGAGGGCGGCACCACCGTCAAGCAGACCCGTCCGCCGGTCCCGCTCGACGAGTTCGACCACGCGTACCTGCTCGAGATCGAGAAGGAGTCGCTCGGCCTCTTCGTCAGCGAGCACCCGCTCAAGCGCGTGAAGCCCGCGCTGCGCCAGGCGGTCGACTGCTCCATCGCCGACCTCGGCCACCAGAAGGACGGCTCCTGGGTCACGATCGGCGGCATCATCAGCCAGAGCCGCAAGATCCGCACGCGCTCGGGCAGCTCGATGATGTTCGCGACGATCGACGATCTCGAAGGCGACATCGAGCTCGTCATCTTCGCCCGCACACTCGAGAGCTTCGAAGCGCTGCTCCAGCCCGACCAGCTCGTGATCGTGCGCGGCAAGCTCGAGCACAAGGACGGCGGCAAGACGGCGGTCGTCGCCCAGGACGTGCAGGCGTTCGCGCCGAGCGAGGAAGAGCTCGACGAGGCTCGCGAGGCCGGCGTGATCCAGGAGGTCCGCCGCTCCGTGCAGATGACGCTCCAGCTGCAGCTCGGCCGCGTCTCCCGTGACGGCCTCGACGAGCTCCGCGACCTCCTCCAGGACCACGCCGGCGACGCCGGCGTCGTGGTCGAACTCCTCGGCGACGGCAACGGTCACGGCGAGGGCGTGGTGCGCCGGATGAAGCTCGGTGACGAGTTCCGCGTGCGCCGCTCACCGGGTCTGGCGATGGCCCTCGAAGAGGCCGTTCCCGGCCTGCGGGTCGCCGCCAGCTGAGCGCATCCGGTCGCGCGGCCCACCCTGGCGTCGCGCGCACCGGTCGTCAAATACGGTGTGCCGATGACCGACGAGGCCACGCCCCAGACCGGCCGTTCCCCGTGGGGCGGATGGCGGCAGAAGGCCGCCTTGGTCCTGATCGTCGCCGTCGCGGTCGTGCTCGTCGTGCTCAACGCCGGCCACCGATCCTCGCCCCAGCAGCCACCCGTCGCCCCGACCTCCACGACGTCGAACGGCGCTGCCGCCCCGGCGCTCGCGTACCTCGCGCTCGGCGACTCGCTGAGCCGCGGTGTTCAGCCCGACGCCGCCGTGACGCTCAAACACGGCTACCCGCGTGATCTCGTCACCGCGCTCGGCGGCGACCTGACGCCCAAGGCCACGCTCATCGAAGCGGGGTGCGGCGGGGCGACGACGACGTCGTTCATCTTCGGTGGCAAGGCCTGCCAGCCCGACGCGCCCATCCCGTACGCGAACCAGGACGCCGCGACGAGCCAGCTCAGCTGGGCCGAGGCCGCGCTGAAGGCACGCGGTGCCAAGCCGACGCTCGTCACGCTGACGATCGGCGGCAACGACCTCACCGGCTGCGTCGATCCGTCGGCCGAGAAGGTCCACGACTGCCTGAACGAGCTCATCCCCAAGCTGAAGGCGAACTGGGCGACCATCGCGCGGCGGCTCAAGGCCGCGGCGGGGCCGCGCACCGTGCTCTCGGTCGCCACCACCTACGACCCGGTCCTCGGCTACATCCGCCTCGAAGGCGGCAAGCACGCCGATGCCGCCCGGGAGTTCCACAAGCTGATCGTGCGCCGGATCAACCCCGCGATGCGGCGTATCTTCACGCTCAAGGGTTGGGAGATCGCCGACCTCGCCTTCGCCATGCACGAGAAGGGGTCGATCGAGAACGCGCACGCGACGGCGGTCAACGCGGTCTGCACCCTCACCTGGGCATGCGTCCGCGGCGACGTCCACCTCAACGACGAGGGCTACCAGGTGGCCGCGAGCGTCTTCGAGGGTGCCGTGCTCGACGCGCTCACGAAGGCCGTGCAGCGCCCGCTCGCCTCCGGCTCCAGCTGAGGCCGCGTGACACCGCGGCCGGTGAGGCCGCGGGTCCGGGCCGGTTACGCGCGGTCGAGGTCGCCGTCGACGAGCACGCGGTGCTGCTGCTCGACCATGGCGCGGGTGAGCAGGGGCGCCTCGCGACCCCACACGGCGCTGATGAGGAAGATCGCGATCGGCACCGGGACGAGCGCCCACAGGTCGATCGCGAGCGGCGAGAGGCCGATCACCTCCTGTCCGGCGAGGGCGGTCAGGACGAGCTTCACGATGAACCGCACCACGAGCGCCGGGACACCGATCGCGAGCGCGGCGGTGAGCGCGGCGGCGAGGAGTCGCAGCACGCTGCCGTGCGAGATCTCCCAGCTGCGGCGCAGCGCGGCGGCCGGCGGGAGGTCCTCGGTGAGCGCGGTCGCCGGCCACAGGCTGCCGCGGATCAGCCACATGAGCAGCGTGCCGAGGCCGAGCAGTTCGACGACCGAGGTGAGCTGGAACCGGATCCGGCCCGCGTAGACCGCGGCGACGACGATCACGGCGCCGACCACGACGACGACCAGCAGTTGGAACGTCAGCGCGACGAGCATCGCGGGCCAGACGGAGAGCGACCGGCCGAGGCCGAGGTCGAGCCGGGGGTTGCGTTCCTCGCGGCGGCGGTCGCCGACGAGCGCGGCGGCCGCCCCGGCGCCGGTGGTGAGACCGGCGGCCACGATCACCGCGATCATCGCCGTGAGCAGGGCCACGAGCGCGGCGAGCAGCAACCAACCGCTCGTGTCCGGGCGGAGGATCAGGGCGCCGGGGCGACCGGCCGGGGCCCCGGCGATCAGCCCCTGGAGGGCGCCGGACCCGCCGTTCTCCAGCACGAACTGGGCGCCCGCGGCGAGCGGCAGGAGGGGGAGGAGCAGGGCGACGACCGGGCCGAGCGTGGCCACCGGTCGGCGCCGCGCCGCGCGGACGGCCTGGCCGAGTGGAGCCGACAGCGAGAAGGCCACCGGTGGAGTCGACGCGGGCATCGGTCACCGACGGTACAGAATCGCTCACCGTGATCCGCAGCACAGCGGGAAAAATGTCGATCAACCGCTGGTTGGATGGACCGGAACTCGGTACCTTGGGGTCCGCAGCAATCTGCTTGAGTGCGCTGTTCGGGTGACCGGCGGTCCCAGCCGGTTCCCGTACGTTGGGTCTCCGTTCGCCCACCGGTCCGCGGTCCGGTGCGGGCCACGGACGCGCAGCTCCCACGCTCTCTTTCCCCCGCTCCAGTGTCCCTTCGCCGTGCCCGCCTCGTCCTGCTGCTCGCCCTCTCCGTCGCGGCGGCCGGGCTCATGAGCGGCTGCGGTACCGAGCAGACCGCCGGCCTGAACGTCGTCTCGATCGGCGACTCGCTCGCCCTCGGCGTGCAACCGCAGCTCTTCGGCGGCGACCGTGCCACGAGCCAGGGCTACCCGCGCGCCATCGCCGACGTCCTGCGGAAGCAGGGCCGCACGGTGTCGCTCCACGAGCTCGGTTGCGGCGGGGCGACGTCCGGATCGGTGATCGACGGCAGCCGCCCGTGCGCTCCGAAGCGGCACACGCCCTACCGCAACGAGGATCCGCTCACCTCGCAACTCGCGTACGCCGAAGGGCTGCTGTCCCGCCTCGGCGGCAAGCCGACGGTGATCGTGCTCGACGTCGGCGGCAACGACGTCGGCTCGTGCCTGAACGGCGGCGCGATCAGCACCACGTGCATCCAGAAGGCGGGCCGGAACCTCCGCAAGAACCTCGGCACCATCCTCACCCGCCTGCGGGCGGTCGCCCCGACCGTCCCGATCGCCGTCCTCGACCTCTACGACCCGTTCCTCGGGCTCTGGCAGGACCACCCCGAGGGCCGCACGCAGCTCGTGAAGGCCCACGCGGTCTTCCTGCGCGAGGTCAACGCCGCCATCGACCAGGTGTCGGTCGCGCACGGCGCGGTCGTCGGGAAGCTCGGCGACGCGATGCAGCAGAGCACGCCGTTCGCGGCGACGCAGACCGCCGTGCCCGCGGCGGTGACGGCCGTGTGCCGCAACACCTGGATGTGCGTCAACGCGCCGCTCGTCCCGGACATCCACCTGCGCGGCCGCGGCTACCGCCTCGCCGCCCAGACCATGCTGCGCGCGCTCGCGCCGAGCCTGAAACGCTTGGGTCCCGCATGAGAGACCTCGTCGTCGCCATCCTCGACCGGGCTCGGCATCGCGTCGGCACGCAGCTCGCGCTCGGCGTGCTGGTCGGGTTCGTGATGCCGACGATCCTCCTCGTCGTGATCAGCACGATCGCGGCCGGCGCCACCGGCGTCGCGCTGTACGTCGTGTCCGTCGCGTACCTCACCACGTGCGCGCTCATGCTGATCGAGGCGAACCTCGCGTTCCGCAAGAACCTCCGCCCGCCGCCGCCCGCGGCGAGCGACGGGTGGACGCCCGAGGTGACCCTGCTCGTCGTCGCATACCTGCCCAACGAGGCCGGTCTGGTCCGGCAGACGCTCGAGCACCTCTGCCGCGAGGTCGACCTGCCGGGCGTCCAGCCCCAGGTGCTCCTCGCGTACAACACGCCCACGCCGATGCCGATCGAGCAGGAGCTCCAGCAGCTCGCGCACGAAATCCCCGCCCTCGACGTGATCCGCGTCGACGGCAGCACCTCGAAGGCCGAGAACGTGATGGGCGTGCTGCCCTTCGTACGCGGCGAGGTCGTGGCGATCCTCGACACCGACCACCACCTCCACCGCGAGGCGGCGCACCTCGCGCTGCGCTGGTTCGACGGCGGTTACGACATCGTCCAGGGTCGCTGCGTGGTCCGCAACGCCCGTCACAACCTCCTCACCCGCATCGTCTCCTTCGAGTTCGAGACGATCTACGGGATCGCGCATGCGGGCCGTTCGTTGCTCGTCGACACCGGCATCTTCGGTGGCGCCAACGGCTGGTGGCGTACGAGCGTGCTGCGCGAGATCGGGCTCGACCACCGCATGCTCACCGAGGACATCGACGCCTCGCTCCGCGCGCTCATGGCCGGCCACCGCATCGTCCACGACCGCGACGTCATCTCGACCGAGCTCGCGCCCGTCACGCTGCCCGCCTGGTGGCGGCAGCGCACGCGCTGGGCCCAGGGCTGGTTCCAGGTGACGCTCCGGCACGCGCGCGACATGCGCCACACGCCGGTGCTGCCGCTGCCGACCCGGATCTACTGGGGCATGATGCTCACGTGGCGGGAGATGTTCCCGCTGATCTCGCTCCAGGTCGCCTCGATCGTCGCCGCCGACACGATCCTCGGCCGCGGCCTGCACCTGAAGACCGATCCCTTTCTGATCTTCACCACCACGGTCACGTTCGTCAGCGGCGCGCTGGTGGGCGCCGCGGCGTGGCGGGTCGCCACGCGGGAGACCCGGGACCAGCTCAGCGTGGTCTGGGCCGTGGTCGGCTGCATCCTGATCCTGCCCTATACGCTCCTGCGCAACGCGGTCGCCATCGCGGCGATCGTGCGCGAGCTCGTGGGCGACCGCCGCTGGATGGTCACCCGACGCACCATGTCGGGATCCGCGGCGTCGAAACTTGCTCGAACCGAGTCCACATGAGGTCCCTCTTGCGCCAGCGCTCGTCCGTCGCCACGTTCGTGGCCGCGCTGATCACCCTGATCGCGGGCTTCGCGACCCTGGCCGTGGCTCCGGCCGGTGCCGCCGTCGACGTCCCGCTCGTCGAGTCCGGCAGCTCGCCGCTGCAGCTCACGGGCGGCATCACGCAGTACAACGGCTCGATCACGATCCCCGACCGGTGGACGTCCTGGTCGGGCTCCGTGCACCTGCGCTGGACCGGCTCCTCCGAGCTGGCCTCCGGGTCGGCGCTGCGGGTCACGCTCGGCGGGCGCGTCCTCGGCTCCGCTGACGTGAAGGCCGGCGGCGGCGCGATCAGCTTCGTCGCGCCCCGGACGTCGGTCCGCAAGGGCCAGACGTCGATCCCGATCACGATCGAGGCGCGCCTGAAGACGAAGACCATCCAGTGCCCGGGCCCCGACGACCTCTCGGCCTACCTCCAGTTCTCCGCAGACTCGGGCGTCACCCTGAACGGCGCCTGGTCCCAGACGCCGCTGAAGCTCTCCGACCTGCCGGCCGCGCTCGTCACCACGATCGGCCGCCAGCCGAGCGGGCTGCTGATCCGCTTCGCGCAGGCGCCGAACCCGTCGACCCTCGCCGCGGCGGCCGTCGCGGCGGGTGAAGTCGACGCCGCGGCCTCCGGCGGCGGGCTGAAGGTGCGCGTGTCGCAGCCGAGCGCCCAGCTCAAGCCGACGCCCTACGAGACCGTGCTCACCATCTCCCAGACGACCGGTCCGGGGCAGCTCAAGGTCGGTTCGTCGACCGGCGTGGCACCGCGCGTCGTCATCGCCGGGGCCGCCGACCAGCTCGTGAAGGCCGCCGGCGGGCTGCGTCCGTCGATCGCGCGCACCCTCGAGGGCACGGCCGCGAGCAACCTGCCGGCCATCGCCATCAAACGGTCCGACCTGCCCCGCCGCATCCAGCTCTCCGCCGGCCAGTGGACCGGCTACGGCTCCGGCACCATCTCGCTGCCGTTCGAGTTGCCGATCTGGCGCGAGGCGCTCCGCGGCGCCCGCATCCGCATGTCGGTCTCGTACGACGCCCCGGCCGGTGGTCGTGCGCAGGTCGTCGTGAACGGCCGCACCATCGACACCGAGACCCTCAAGGAGCAGGGGAGCACCCGGTTCAGCGTCGAGGAGGAGCTCGCGGGCCGCGGCCCCGCCCTCCAGCGCGCCGACCTGCGCGCCGGCCAGAACCAGGTCGAGGTCAACGCGGACCTCAACTACCCGAGCAACCGCTGCACGCTCCCCGACGAGACCGGCTCGGTCACCGTGAGCGACTTCGGGTCGGTCACGCTCCTCACGCGCGCCCGTCCGGTGCAGACGACGCTCTCGACGTTCCCGTACCCGCTCGACCGCAACCCCGGCTGGGCCGGTGCGACCGTGCAGGTGCCGCCGTCGCCCACGAACGACGAGCTCGCCTCCGTGCTGAGCGTGCTCGCGGAATCGCGTCGCGTGACCGATGAGCCCAGCATGCCGACGTTCCGGATCGCCGCCGACGCCCCGCGCGGCCCGGCGCTGATCCTGGCCCGCGAGGGCTCGGTGCCGGCGTCGCTCGTGAAGGACGTGCCCGGTCCGAAGGACGCCGGCGTGCTCGCCGCCTCTGGCACCGGCACCGCCGTCCAGATCACGGCGATCGGCGTCCGCGCCCTCGACCTCGCGGGGGAGGTGCTCGCGCACGCCGTCGAGG
>JAVHXX010000175.1 GCA_031119595.1 Patulibacter sp.
CGGTGCAACTCCCGGACGGCCACTTCCCGGATCCGATCTACGGTGACTCCGGCGACTACGGCACCGCGATGCTCGGCTACGCGATGCTGCGCCGCGGCGCGGCCCGCGGCGATCGCAGCCTCATCAGCGGCGGCCTCGCCGCGCTCATGGCCCAGGTCACCCAGCCGCAGGGCGGCGCCTTCGAGTTCCTGATCCTCGCGCGCGCCTACCGCTGGGCGAACGGCGCCCTGCCGGGCAACCCGATCGCGGCTCCGATGTGGGCGAAGTTCGGCCCGAAGATCGCCCTCGACCTCGAGTCCCGCCCCGCACCGGCCTCGCCCGGCGGCGGAGGCCGGTGCTACGCCGACGCCCGCTGTTACAACAACCTCAAGCTCGTCACGAGCCTCGCGGCGGTGCAGCTCCTCGGCAGCACCGACCTCACGCCGGCTTCGCCGGAGGCCTGGCTCGCGGACGTCGGCCTGCGCGGCCGCGTGCTGCACCGCGTGGCCTCGCGGGTGCCGAAGGAGGCCGGCTCCGACGTGACCCGCGTGGGTGCCTCGCCGATCAGCGGCGCGGGCGTGCTCAGCGACCCGCCCCGCAACCCGCTCGCCTACCACGCGCTGTCGACCATGATGCTCGGCGAGCTCAACGACGCCCTCGGCGACGACGCCCCCGAGGTCTCCAAGCAGGCCTTCGGCCGAGCGGCGCAGGCGCTGCTCGCGTTGGCCTCACCCAGCGGCGACATGACCTGGTACGGCCGTGGCCAGGGCCAGGTGTGGGTGCCGGCGGTCGTCGCCGACGCCGCCGCGCAGGCCGCCGCGCAGACGACGTCCCCGCAGCTGCGTGGCCGCTACCTGGCGCTCGCCGAGGCTGCGCTCACGCGCCTGCGCGACGTGTACGGCGTCGGCACGCTGGGCTTCCCGCTCGTCCCGGGCGCCCTCGACGCGGCCACGCTCGCCGCCCGCAAGGTCGACGCCTACGCCACCGACCGCGGCTACAACGGCCTCGCCGTCGACGCTCTCGACCGCGCCTCGGCGGTCCTCGACAGCATCGACCCGCACGACACGGCCACGCGCGTGCCCTCGAGCCGACCGGGTCTCACGCGCTCCCCGAGCCAGGCAGGCCTCGCGACCATCACCCGCGGGCCGCTGTGGGTGGCGATCGCGTCGAAGAGCCGTGCCCCCGAGGACTCCCGGTACGGCAGCGGCCTGTTGTCGATGGAGCACCGCGATGCCGCAGGCACGTGGTCGGCGATCGCCCCGGGGCGTGCGGACAACCCCCGCGTCGTCAACACGCTCGCCGTCCGCAGCAACGGTGTCGTGTATTCGATGAGCGGCTCGATCCAGCGGGCCCGCACGGAGCAGTCGGTCGGGATCGTCGGCGGCTGGGCCGAGAACGGCAGGGCGGCCACGCTCGACCTCGGCACGACGTACACGTGGTCCATGCCGGACTCCAAGACCGTCCAGGCGCAGTTCGTCACCAAGTCCGACCGGATCGTGATGGCGAACGGCCTCGTCGGTGACGGCTCGGTCGTCTCGAACACGCCGTTCGGGTTCGTCGTCACCCGCCCCGACGGCACCGCGATCCAGTACTCGCTCGGCGTGCCGAGTCGGCGCCTCGCGCTCGTGCGCATGCACCGCGACGCCGGCGCGTCCGCCTACGACGCGCACCTCGGCGACGAGCAGCTCTCGGCCCAGGTCCGCAAGGGCGAGCGGGTCACGCTGAAGATCCGCGTGATCGCCACGGCGCCGGCGGCGGTCGGCGGCTGAGGCGCCGCCGCCCGTCGACCGGGGCCCCGAACACCTTGCGCCGAGCGGAGCGACCGCTCAGATACCACGGGAACCGGTGTCTCGAGTCACCGGCTTGCCGGAGCGGGCGGTCCCGCGTAGGTTGCACCGTCGAATGCTTCGTCTCCGTTCGCTGCTGCCCGTCCTGTTGATCGCCCTCGCCCCGGTCTCCGCGGCCCACGCCGAGATCCCCGGCGCGACCGACGCCGCCACCCGCGCGGCCGCGGCGAAGCTCGCCTCCGGCGGCCTCGGCACCTGCGCCATCGACCCCGCGCAGACGGTCCAGTGCTGGGGCGACGACCACTTCGGCCAGCTCCTCAACGGCGACGACACCGCCGTCGGCGCGAACCCGGGCGAGGGGCCGCTACCGATCTTCCTCGACCGCGGCGTGCAGGTGAGCTCCGTCGCCTACTCCGCACAGCACGTCTGCGCGCTCTCGACCACCGGTGGCGTCTGGTGCTGGGGCAACGACATCTACGGCCAGCTCGGTGACGCCGCCCGCGGCAACGGCGTCGGCGACGATCCGGGCGAGCGCGCCGTGAAGGTGGCCATTCCCCCGGCGACGCAGGTGGCCGTGGGCGACGACTTCAGCTGTGCCGTGCTCACCGACGGGTCGGTCGACTGCTGGGGTCGCAACGCGAACGGCCAGCTCGGCCGCGGCACCGTCGACGACAACGGCTACGGGCCGGGTCCGGTTGCACTCGGCGGGAAGAAGGCGACGGCGATCTCGGCCCGTGCGGGTCACGTGTGCGCGCTCGTCGAGGGATCGGAGCTGCGCTGCTGGGGCTCGAACAGCCTCGGCGAGAGCGGCGTGGTCCCGCCGGCGTACCCGGCCAGCACGAGCATCTCCACGCCCGTCAAGCCGACGATCCTCGCGGCCGGTGACGTGCCGATCGCCGTCGCGCTCGGCACCCAGTTCGGGTGCGCGATCCTCACGACCGGCGCGGTCCGTTGCTGGGGCAGCGCCCAGGCCGGCCAGATGCTGACCGGCAAGCAGAACGCGATCGGCGCCACCGCGAAGACCCCGGCCGAGACGGCGGCCCAGCCGAACATCGGCGGGACCGGCAAGGCCAAGGCGATCGCCACGGGGACCGACACCGTCTGCGTGATCCGCACCGACGACAAGCTCGCCTGCTGGGGCAAGAACGACAGCGGCATGCTCGGGATCGGCCTGCTGCCCGGCGGCGGTAACTGGGGTGACGGCAAGGATGCGAGCGACCAGCCGGAGACGACGGCCAAGCTCATCGACCTCGGTCCGGGCCGCACGGCGGCCGCGGTGTCGATCGGGATCTTCCACACCTGTGTGCTCCTGACGACCGGTGCGCCGGTCTGCTGGGGCGGCAGCGGCAGCGGCCAGTGGGGCACCGGCGAGAAGGGCAGCTACGTGACCGCCGCCGCACGCACCGCCGTGACCTTCTCCGGTCCGCTCCCCGACACCGACGGCGACGGGCTCCCGGACCGGTTCGACACCTGTCCGGCACAGCCCGCGCAGACCGCCGACGGCTGTCCGGTCGCCGCGGTGGTCACGCCGACGCCCACGCCCACGCCGCAGCCGCCGGTCGTGAAGACGCCGCCGACGAAGACTCCGGCGCCCGCCACGCTCGACGGCAAGAAGGTCTCGTTCGACGTGTCCCTCACCCCTTCCAAGAGCGGCACCTGCCCCGCGAAGGCCACGCTCGAGATCAAGGCCGGGTCGAAGTCGGCCGCGAAGACCTCGGTGAAGCTGAAGAAGACCGGGACCGGGAAGAAGACGACGTGCCGGGCGAAGGGCTCGATCACGCTGAAGGCGAAGCCGAAGTCCGGCAGCAAGGTGACCGCGAAGTTCTCGGGCAGCGGCGTGAAGTCGAAGACCGTCACCGTCGACACGGACGCCTGATGGGCCTCGCGGCGGCCCGCGCCGCCACGCGCGATCTGCACCGCGCGCTCGAGGCCGATGTCGACCCCGAGCGGATCTTCGCGTCGCTCGACGGCTACCGCGACTTCCTCACGCGCCTGCACCGATTCCACGGGGCAGCGGCGCCGCAGGTCGCGGCGGCGGCGGCGCTCCTCCCGGACCTGCCGCCTGCCCCACCGCGCGTCGCGAGACTCGAGGCGGACCTGCGCGCGCTGGGCGTCGCCCCGACGACCGCCAGCGATGCGTCGGCCGCCGCGGCCGCGGCGGTCGACCTCCCGTCGCCGCTCGACGCGGACCACGCCGCGGGCCTCGTCTACGGGGTCGAGGGCTCGGCGCTCGGCGGCGCGGTCCTCGCGAGGATGGCCCGCAAGCGCCTCGGCCTGGAGGCGGCGACCGGCGCGTCGTTCTTTACCGGCGACGCCGGCGATCTCGGGCCGCGGTGGAAGCGCGTCGCGGCCGCGATCGACCGTCACGACGCGGCCGGCGTGGTCGCCGGCGCGGTGGCGACGTTCGCGGCGATGCGGGCCGTCCTCGTGGACGACCCCGCACCGGCGCCGGCGGCCTGAACCGCCGGCGGACGCCCGGGCGCGGCCACGCCGCACCCGGGACGGCGGCGGTCAGCCGCCCTTCACCTGCGCGGCGATCTCGTCGACGATCGCCGGGTCCTTGAGCGTGGAGGTGTCGCCGAGGTCCTTGCCCTCGACGAGGTTGCGCAGGATGCGGCGCATGATCTTGCCGGAGCGCGTCTTCGGGAGATCCGACGTGAACACGATCGACTTCGGCCGTGCGAGCTTGCCGATGCGCTCGGCCACGTGCTCGCGCAGCTCCGCGGTGAGCTCCTCGGGGTCGGCGTCGGAGCCATGCCCCTCGAGGGTCACGAAGGCGGCGATCGCCTGGCCGGTGTCCTCGTCGTCCTGACCGACGACGGCCGCCTCGGCGACCGCCGGGTGGCTCACGAGCGCGGACTCGACCTCGGCGGTCGAGAGGCGGTGGCCGCTCACCTTGATGACGTCGTCGGCGCGGCCGATCACCCACAGGTAGCCGTCGGGATCCATGCGCGCGAAGTCGCCCACGAAGTACGTCTGCGGACCGAACTTCTCGAAGTACGTGGAGACGTACCGATCGTCGTCGCCGTAGAGCGTCTGGAGCATGCCGGGCCACGGCTCTTTGATCGTGAGCAGCCCCTGGGTGCCGCGCTCGACCTCGTTGCCGTCCTCGTCGACGACCTCGACCTTCACGCCCGGCAGCGGCTTGCCGCAAGACCCGGGGCGCATGGTGTCGACGCCCGGGAGCGTGGTGACCATGCAGTGGCCGGTCTCGGTCTGCCACCAGGTGTCGACGATCGGGCAGCGGCCCTCGCCGACGACCTCGCTGTACCAGTGCCAGGCCTTCGGGTTGATCGGCTCGCCGACCGTGCCGAGGAGCCGCAGGCTAGAGCGGTCGTGCGCGGTGACGAGCTCGGCGCCCCACTTCATCGCCGCGCGGATGGCGGTCGGGGCGGTGTAGAAGATCGTCGCCTTGTAGCGCTCGACCAGCTCCCACCAGATGCCCTTGTGCGGGTAGTCCGGGGCGCCCTCGTACATCACGCTCGTCGCGCCGGCCATCAGCGGGCCGTAGACGATGTAGGAGTGTCCGGTCACCCAGCCGACGTCCGCGGAGCAGAAGTAGACGTCGTCGTCCTTGATGTCGAACATGTGGCGGTACGTCCAGGCGACGCCCGTCAGGTAGCCGCCCGTGGCGTGCTGGATGCCCTTGGGCTTCGCGGTCGACCCGCTCGAGTAGAGGATGAAGAGCGGCGTCTCGGAGGTCGTGGCCTCCGGCTCGGCGTGCGGCTCGGCGGCGGCGATCGCCTCCTCGAAGTGCAGGTCGCGGCCCTCTTTCATCGGCGCGTCGAGCGTGGAGTCGCCGGCGACGGGCACCACGATCACGGTCTCGATGGTCTCGCTCTTCTCCAGGAGCGGGTCGAGCTGGGCCTTCGTCTCGGCGAGCTTGCCCTTGCGGCGTGCGCCGGCGGCGGTGATCAGGGCCTTGGCCTTGCTGACCTCCATCCGCTCGATCACCGACTCGACGGAGAAGCCGCCGAAGACGACGTTGTGGATCGCGCCGATGCGCGCGCAGGCGAGCATCGCGGCCGCGACCTCGGGGACCATCGGCAGGAAAATCCCGACGACGTCGCCCTTGCCCACGCCCCGCGAGCGGAGGACGTTCGCGAGGCGCTCGGTCGTGTCGAGGAGCTCGGCGTAGGTGATGTCGCGGGTCTCGCCCTCCTCGCCGGCCCAGTGGTAGGCGACGCGGTCGCCGCGGCCCGCGGCGACGTGCCGGTCGAGGGCGTTCGTGGAGGCGTTGATGCCGCCGCCCGGGAACCACCGGTAGAAGGGGGCCTTCGAGTCGTCGAGGACCTGGTCCCACTCGCTCGTCCAGTCGAGGAGTTCCTTCGTCTGGGAGGCCCAGAACGCCTGCGGGTCCGCGGCGGCGGCCTCGCGCGCGGAGTCATCGCGGTCGAGCGCGTGGGCGGCGAAATCGGCCGGCGGGGGAACGTCCTCGCCGGCCTTCGTACGGGTGGCGAGCAGCGATTCCAGAGTCTGTTGCTGGGTCATGGGGCGACCTTCGAGAAGCTTGTGATGCCGATCACTCGAGCCTAGTCCTGGGCACCATCGAGCGCCAATCGGGTGCGACGTGGCTGCGACGTTTTCGACAAAGGGCGCGGGCAGAGCCGGGCGCCGCGCCGGGACGGGCCGCGGCGGGCGCCCACCCGGTCGCGCGCGCCGTTCTGGGACCGCGCGGTACCGTTCGGAGCGTGCGCCCCGTTTCGGATCCCCCACAGACGGACGCACCCGCGCCGAGCGACCAGGTCAGCCTCACGGAGCGCTCGGGTCTCGAGCTCGCGGGGATGATCCGTCGCGGCGAGGTCTCGTCCCGGGAGGTGGTCGAGGCGCACATCGCACGGATCGCGGTGACGCAGCCGAAGGTGCACGGCATCGTCGCCTACCACTACACGGATGCCCGCGAGGCGGCCGACGCCGCCGACGCCCGCATCGCCGCCGCGGATCCGGACGACATGCTCCCGCCGCTGCTCGGGGTGCCGTGCACGATCAAGGAGTCGATCGGGATCGCCGGCATGCCGAACACCGCCGGGTTCCGGCCGGTCGCCGACCGTCTCGCCGAGCGGACCGCCCCCGCCGCGCAGCTCCTGATCGACGCCGGGGCGATCCCGCTCGGCGTCACGAACACGTCCGAGCTCTGCCTCTGGATCGAATCGCGGAACAAGGTCTACGGCGATTCGAACAACCCCTACGACACGACCCGCACGGTCGGCGGCTCCTCCGGCGGCGAGGGTGCCGTGATCGGCTCCGGTGCCTCGCCCTTCGGGCTCGGGTCCGACCTCGCCGGCTCGATCCGCGTGCCGGCCTTCTGCTGCGGCGTCTTCGGGCACAAGCCGAGCGTCGGGGTGGTGCCGACCTCCGGCCACTTCCCGGTCGGCGAGGGTCCGTCGCGGCGGATGATGGTGATCGGACCGATCGCCCGCCGCGCCGAGGACCTCATGCCGCTCATGCGGATCCTCAACTGGGACGACCCCGACGACCCGTACGACCGCGTCATCGACCTCGGCGACCCGGCGGAGGTGTGCTTCGACGGCCTCCGCGTGGTCATCCCGCACGGGTTCGGCGCGAGTTCGTACGTGAGTCTCGAGCTGCTCGAGGCCCGGGAGCAGGCGGCCCGGCACCTCGAATCACTCGGTGCGAACGTCGTCCGCGTGAACGCGAAGGGCCTGCTCAAGGCGCAGCTCGTCTACATCGAGTCGCTGCGGGCCGCCTGGAACGACGAGTTCGAGTCGAGCATCGGCTGGGAGGCGCAGACCGTCCGCGACATGTACCGCGGGCTCGCGTCGAAGGACCCCGACCACACGGCGGCGTTCGTGAACCTCGCGGCCGCGGTGCGGATCGTGGGTCGCCTGCGGCGGCAGATGCCGGTCGACTCGCTCGACAAGGTCGTCGACGGGATGGCCGCCGAGATGGCCGAGCAGATCGGCGACGGGATCATGCTCCTGCCGCCGCTGCCGCAGGTCGCGCCGCACCACGGCTGGACCACCCTGCGGCCGTGGTCGATGCAGACGATGGTCCTCGCGAACCTCTTCGGCTGGCCCGCGACCCAGATCCCGCTCGGCATCGGCTCCGAGGGCCTGCCGCTCGGCGTGCAGGTGATGGCGCCGATGGATCAGGACCACCGCACGATCGCCGTGGCGCTCGAGCTCGAGAAGGCGTTCGGTGGCTGGGTGCCGCCGGAGCAGTCACCGACCTCGCCGGCGCCGGTGGTGCGGCATCGCGGGCAGCGGATCCGGAATGTGGTGGCACGCCGCCACGAGGCCCAGGACTGGGCGTCGCCGTCGGATCGCAGCACCACCGAGCGGGTCCTCGGGCTGGGGGTGCGGGTGGCCCGGTCGACCATGGGCGTCGTGCTCGGCGCCAGAAGGTCACATCGCGGCGGCTGAACACCTGCGATCCTCACGGGCTCGTGCGCGTCCTCTTCGTGTGTCTCGGCAACATCTGCCGCTCCCCGACCGCCGAAGCGGTCTTCCGCAAGCAGATCGCCGGGCTCGGCCTCTCGGGCGAGGTCGACATCGACTCCGCCGGCACGGGTGGCTGGCATGCCGGTGACGCCCCGGACCGCCGCGCCGTCGCCGAGGCGGAGCGCCGCGGCATCTCGATGAGCGGCCGCGCCCGGCAGGTGAGTCCGAACGACCTCCGTGACTTCGACCTCGTGATCGCCATGGACGAGTCGAACCGTCGAGACCTCGTCACGCTCGCCACCGACGACGAGGTCCGCGCGAAGATCCGTCTCCTGCGAGAGTGGGACGAGGAGGCACTCTCCCACGATCGCGCCGTTCCCGACCCGTACTACGGCGGCGACCGCGAGTTCGCGGAGATGTTCGACATCATCGAGC
>JAVHXX010000176.1 GCA_031119595.1 Patulibacter sp.
GTGCTCGGCGCCGTCGATCAGCTCGGTCTGGCGTGCGCCGGGGCCGCGGCGCACGGTCGGGGTGACGCCGGGCATCTCCGGCGGCGCGAGATGCGCCGAGGAGCCGGACGTGTGGTCCTGACCGCCGCCGTGAGAGGTCCAGGTGCGCGGGTCGGCCTCCCGGGACGTCCACGTGCGCGGGGCGTCGGCGGGCAGCGAGGCCTCGAGCGGCCCCGGGGCCATGTCCGGGACCACGCGGCGCCGACGGGCGTGGCCCGTGCCGGAGGACGACGCGGACGTACCGCCGCCGTGCGTGGCGAGGGCGTAGGAGTTCTCCTGGTCGCGTCCGCCCCGCGCCTGGGCGGCGAGCGAGCGCTCGCGGGCGTCGAGCGACCGTTCCCAGTCCTGTTCCTGCGCGGCGCGGACGACCGACTGCGGCGCTTCGGCGAGCGCCATCGCACGCTCGGCGCGGCGCTCGCGGCGACGTTCGCCGGGGATCGCGAGGGCCCGGGCGAGTCCGCGCCCGGCGCCGCTGGCGACCGATGCGACCTCGGCTCCGGTGAGCAGCAACGCGGCGCCGATCATGAGCAGCACGGCGATCACGTACGGTCCGACCGACCCGAAGGCGGCATGGCAGACGCTCCAGAGCAGTTCGCCGAGCACGCCGCCGGCGACGCGGAGGTGGCCGCTGCTCCATTCGACGGTGGCGCCCGGGCCGTGGGAGGCGCGCGCGAGGAGGGTGATCGCGCTGAAGGCCGCGAGGCCACCGGCGGCGATACGGAGGCTTCCGGCCACGCCGATCCGCGACACGGCGACGAGACCGCCGGCGATGAGCAGCAGCGGCCCGCCATAACACGCCCAGCCGAGCAGGAGACGGGCGCCGTCGGCGACGGCCTCCCCGAGGAAACCACCGGTGCCGGTGCGGAAGAGCGGCACGGCCACGAGCACCCCGAACGCGATCAGCCCGAGGCCGATCAGGTCGAGTTTCCGCTGGTCGAGCAGCGGCGCCGGTGGAGGCGTGGTCTTGCGCTGCGCGGGGCGGCGGCGTTGTGCGCTGGGTGGGGGCTTCGGCACCAGGGCTTTGTTCGCCGCGGCGCTGCAGGCTCCTTCCCAACGGACGTGCGTCCGACCCGCTACGGCAAACGGCCCCGTCATACTGGGCCCATGGCCGGGCAACGCGTGCTGATCGTCGAGGACGACGAGGAGATCGCAGGCGCCGTCACGCGCACCCTCGCGCGCGAGGGATACGAACCCCATGGCACCGGCACGGTCGCCGGCGCGCTCGACCTCGTGAACCGCGAGCACTGGGACGCGGTGATCCTCGACCTCGGCCTCCCCGACGGGGACGGCCTCGAGGTCGCCCGGGAGCTCCGGGCGACGAACGCGATCCCGGTGCTGGTCGTGACCGCCCGCGACGAGGTCACGTCGAGGGTCGCCGGCCTCGACGCCGGCGCCGACGACTACCTCGTCAAGCCGTTCGACCGCAGCGAACTCCTCGCCCGGCTCCGCGCGTTGCTCCGGCGCAGCGCCCCGGCGGCCGGGGCCGCGACCACGATCGAGGTGGCCGACCTCGTGATCGACCTCGCCCGCAAGACGATCCGCCGTGGCAACCGCACCGTCGCCACCACCCCGCTCGAATACGAGCTGCTCGTGTACCTCGGCCGCCGCGGCGGCAACCCGGTCCCGCGGGAAGAGCTCCTGGAGCAGGTCTGGCACCACGACCCGAGCGAGCCGACCAACACCGTCGAGGTGTTCGTCTCGAACCTGCGCCGCAAGCTCGAGGCCGGCGGCGAGGCTCGGCTGCTGCGCACGGTCCGCGGCGCCGGGTACGCCCTCGGTGCGTAACGCGATCCCGATCCGGTGGCGCCTGGCGCTGCTCATCACCGGGGTCACGTCGCTCGTGCTGATCGCGTTCGCGCTGATCGTGAGCACGACCACGTCCGCGCGCCTGCGTGACGACTTCCGGCAGAGCGTCGAGGGCACGAGCGACTACCTCGCCTCGAAGGTCGTGCCGGTGTTCGACAACACCAGCGACGGCGACCAGCGCTACAAGCGCATCGACTTCGCCGCGCGCTCCTACGCCCGCGGTGGTGGCGGCATCATCGTCGTCCTCACGAAGTACCAGACCCTCTCGACCACCCGCAACGGCGTCTCGCTCGGGCGCCCGATCGTCGGGACCCGCACGATCGACAACCCGACGATCCACACGCTCCTCGTCGCCACCCGCGAGCTCTCCACCCCGAACCTCAGCCACCTCAACGGCGCGCAGATCTACGTGCAGTACGGCCGCAGCACGGCGTCCGTCGAGCGGACCATCTCGCGGATCAACCTGCTCCTGGCCTTCGCCACGCTCATCGGCAGCGCGCTCGCGCTCGCCGGCGCGTCGTGGATCGGCGGGCGCGCGCTGCGGCCCGTCTCCGAACTCACCGCCGAGGCGAACGCCATCGCCCAGACCGGCGACGGCTCCCGCCGACTCCCCGTCCCGGACCGCAACGACGAGCTCGGGGAACTCGCGCGCACCCTCGACGTGATGCTCGACTCGCTCGCCGCCGCCCAGGACACGACCGAGCGCACCCTCCAGGGCCAGCGGGAGTTCCTCGCCGATGCCTCCCACGAGCTGCGGACCCCGCTCACGAGCCTCATCACGAACCTCGAGATGCTCGCCGACACCGGCGACCCGGACCAGGCCGAGTCCGCGGCCGCAGCGCTGCGCTCCGCGCGACGCATGCGGGGACTGGTCTCCGACCTGCTCGCCCTGGCGCGCGCCGAAGAACCCGCGGCGACCACCCAGGTCGCGCTCGACCTCTCGTCGGTGGTCGCGGACGCGGTCGCCGAGGTCGAGGACCTCCTCGCCGACCACGTCCTCGAGCTCGACACCGAACCGACCACGGTCAGCGGTCGCCGCGACGACCTCCAGCGCGTGGTGCGCAACCTCCTCGAGAACGCCGCCCGGCACACGCCCGCCGGGACCACGGTGCGCGTCGTCGTCGGCACGCGCGGCGGGCATGCCTCCCTGGCGGTCGAGGACGACGGTCCCGGCCTCTCCCCCGCCGTCCGCGGCCGCGCGTTCGAACGGTTCGTCCGGTCCGGCGCGCGCAGCGGCCCGTCGTCGGGCCTCGGCCTCTCGATCGTGCGGGCGTCCGCGCAGGCCCACGGCGGCTGGGTCGAGCTGCGTTCCCCGGCCCGCGCGGGCAGGGGAACGCGCGTCGAGGTGCGCCTCCCCAGCGGCGACTAGATCAGCGACACCGTCGTCGTGGTGGTCGCGTCCGCGGAGCCCTTCGCCGACACGACGAGCGTGAGCGTGGCGCTCAGCGAGGCCTTCGTCTTCTTCGTGAGCTTCTTCGCGATGGCTTTCGGCGTCGTCAGCTTGAACGACGTCACCTTGCCCGCCACGCACGTGGCCGAGCCAGAGGCGAGGACCGGCAAGCCCTTCTTCGTCGACAGGCCGAGCGCCTTCGCCGTGGACTTCGTCGCCGTGAGCGTCATCGTGCTCGTCGCGCCCGGCGTGCAGGTGCCCGTCAGCGTGGCGCCCTTCTTGCCGACCAGCGCGGCCCGGGCGACCTTCGGCTTCTTGGCGAGGGTGAACGCGCCGGTGAGGATCGGGGCCGTGACCGCCGGGCCGTTCGGGGTCGGAGCGCCGCCGCCACCGATGCCGGAGCCGGAGCCGCCGCCGGTGCCGACCGGGGCCGACACGGGGCAGCCGTCGACGGTGCCGGGGCCGGCGACCGTCGGGCAGAGGTCGGCGAGGCCGAGCACGCCGTCACCGTCGTCGTCGAGCACCACGGTGCTCGTGATCGCCGTACAGCCGTTGGCGCCGTTGCCCTTCTCGTTCGGGCACGCGTCGTGGATGTCGGCGACGCCGTCGCCGTCGGTGTCGGGGCCGACGAGCGTGCGGAAGGTCGTCGACTGCTGGAAGAGCTGGTTGGCGTTCGGCCCGCTGCTCGGCTTGAACGTCCACGTGATGCGCATGGGAACGTCCCATTCGCCGCGCGTGTTGCCGGGCGTGCCCGGCGGGTCGAACGACACGGGCGCCGTGCCGCCGTTCGGACCGACGTAGAGCTTCTTCTGCTCGGCGGTGAGCGTCGACAGCGGGATGATCTGGGTGACGCCCTGGTTGGCCGGCACCGGGATCGACGCCGCGCCCGGGACGTTCCCCGGCCGGTTCGGGTCGGTCGAGAAGATCTTCTCGGGGCTCGCACCGTCGAGCCGGTAGATGTCGTAGTAGATGGTGCCCGGGTAGTCCTGGGTGTTGATGTTCGCCCAGAACTCCGCGCGGTTCTTGTTCGCGTCCTTCGTCTGACCCGGCGCGTCGGGGTAGTCGGCGTTCCACCACGGCTGCGCCGACGGCGTGCGGGTGAAGAACACCGACGGCGTCGTGGCGGCACCGGCCGGGTTGAGGTACGCGGCGACCTCGCTCAGGCCCGGGTTCGCGTAGACGCCGGTGGCGTTCGTGAGCCAGCGGAAGCCGTCCTGGACGCCGTTCGTCGACCCGCCGACCGGTCCGGTGCTCTTGACCGGGAGGAACACCTGGAAGAGCTGGCCGCTCGCGAGGAGCCGCCCACCGACGGACACCGCGCCGGCCTGCACCGTCGATGGCGAGGCCTGCGACGGGCAGTAGTCACCACTCATGCCGTTGAACGACCAGCGGCCGCCGGTGAGCTCGATCCAGTCGGTGACGCTCCGGCCCTCGCCGAAGCAGCGGATCTGACGCGACGTGTCGACGATGGTGTTCGGGGGCAGCACCACGTCGGTCTGGACGAGCGAACTGCCGGGGCCGCACGGGTTGCCGACGACGCCGACGAGGATCGATGTCCAGTACTTGTCGCCGACGCGCACGAGGCCCGTGCCGGCGTCGGCGTCACCGCCGAAGCTGGCGATCCCGGAGATCATCACCTCGGGATAGGCGCTGCCGAGCACCGCCGTGGAGCAGTTCGTGCCGTACTGCTGGATCAGGCTGCCGCTGTACCACTTGGCCGTCGAGCTGCCGCTCACGGCCACGTTCGGGTCGAGTGCCATGGCCGGCGTCGCCGCCACCAAGGACGCGAACACGATCAGCAACGTCGATACCAAGCGGCGCATTTCGCCCACAAGGTACCCACCCACGGAGCGCTCCGCACGGAACCCACCACAAACACGGAATACCCAGAGCATCCCAACCCGGCCCCCCACGAACCCCAGAATCAAAGAGGCTGCGGCCCGTCGTCCCACACCACGGCCAGAGCACGGTGCAGCCACGAACGCCCCGCAGCCGGCGGGGTGGGACGGGTGGATCCCCGACCAGACCGTGGCGACCGCAGTGAGCGCCAGCGAACGAAAGGGTGTCTGGGCGGGGGTTCACCCGTCCCACCCCGCCCCGCCGCACACGCGACGGGGCTACACGAAGATCAGACCTCGACGACGACGGGCAGCAGCATCGGGCGCCGCTTGAGCTTGTCGTAGACGACCCCGGCGAGCTCGTCGTGGAGGAACTCCTCGAGCCGGTCGGGATCGCGGATCTTCTGGCTCATGGCGCGGTCGAGGGTGTCGTCGACGGCGTCGCGGAGCGTCTCGATGAGATCGTGCTCCTCCTCCGCCGGGACGCCGCGGAGCAGCACCTCGGGGTCGGCGACGGACTTGCCGTCGCGCTCGCTGACGGTGGCCACGATGACGCAGATGCCGTCGGCGGAGAGCATGCGCCGGTCGCGGAGGGCGACGTCGGCGACGTCACCGATCTCCATGCCGTCGACGAAGAACACGCCGGCCTTCTCGGGCTTGCCGAGGCGCGCACCGCGCTCGTCGATCTCGACGACGTCACCGTTGTCGCACTCGAAGATGTTCTTCTCGGGCACACCGACGGCCTGCGCGAGCTTGGAGTGCAGGCGGATGCGCGGGTAGTCGCCGTGGAACGGCATCACGTATTTCGGCCGGGTGAGGTTGAGCATCAGCTTGAGCTCTTCCTGGTACCCGTGGCCCGAGGCGTGGATGGGAGCGTCGCGCGTGGTGATGACGGTGGCGCCCCGACGGGTGACCGCGTCGACGACCTCGCTGACGGCCTTCTCGTTGCCCGGAATCGGGGTCGCGGAGAAGATGACGGTGTCGCCGGAGTGCAGCGAGACCTGCTGGTGGTCGCCGTAGGCCATGCGGCGCAGCGCCGAGAGCGGTTCGCCCTGCGACCCGGTCGAGATGATCACGATGCGGTCGTCGGGGAGATGCTCGAGGTCGCGCGGGGTGACGAGCATGCCATCGGGCACCTTGATGTGGCCGAGGGTGCGGCCGATCGCGGTGTTCTTGCGCATCGACCGGCCGATCAGGCACACCTTGCGGTTGTGGTTCGCGGCGGCGTCGACGACCTGCTGCACCCGGTGGATGTTCGAGGCGAAGCAGGTGACGAGGATGCGGCCGCTGCACTGCGTGAAGAGCTCGTTGAGCTTCGGACCGACGATCGCCTCGGAGAGGGACCAGCCGGGGCGGTCGGCGTTGGTGGAGTCGCCACAGAGGAGCGTGATGCCCTTCTTGCCGAGCTCCGCGAGGCGGCCGAGATCGGCGACCTCGCCGTCGATCGGGGTCTGGTCGAACTTGTAGTCGCCGGTGAAGAAGATCGGGCCCTGGTCCGTGTGGACGACGACGCCGGACGCATCCGGGATCGAGTGCGTCATGTGGACGAGCTCGATCTCGAACGGACCGGCCTTCACCTTCGAGCCCGGATCCAGGCGCTTCAGCGACGCGTCCTTGATGCGGTGCTCGTCGAGCTTGGAGCGGGCCATCTCCATCGTGAGCGGACGGCCGTAGATCTTCGGACGGTGCGGGGTGATCTGCCGCAGGAAGAACGGCAGCGCCCCGAGGTGGTCCTCATGGCCGTGCGTGATGACGACGGCATCGATCTTGTCGGCGCGGTCGATCAGGTAGGTGAAGTCGGGCAGGACGAGGTCGACGCCGTGCTGCTCCTGGGTCGGGAAGCGCAGGCCGACGTCGATGACGACGATGCGGCCGTCCTGCTCGACGACCGTCATGTTCTTGCCGATCTCGCCCAGGCCGCCGAGCGGCAGGACGCGAACGGTGCCGCGGCTCATGCGCGGACGCCGGCGTCGAGGAGATCGAGCGCCGAGAGCGCGGACGTGATGACAGATGCCTCGTGCTCATCGCACGGGACGATCGGCAGACGGAAGATGTCTGAGAGGTGACCCTGCATGGAGAGTGCCGCCTTGATCGGAGAGGGGTTGGTGGTCACCCCGAGGGCCGCGAAGAGCGGAGAGAGTCGCGCATGCACGTCCGTGCGCTCCTCGGGGGATTCGATCATGCGCTTGATGTCATGACCGACGAGGTGGCTGGCGACGCTGATCGCGCCGACCCCACCGACCTCGAGCGTGCGAAGGATGGTGTCGTCGTTCCCGGCGTACAGGTCGAGCCCGTCGACCGCCGCGAGGTTCGCGTCGTTGCTCTGCTTGACCGCGGAGATGCCGTCGATCTGGGCCAGTTCGGCCAAGAGGTCGTTGGGCATGTCCGTGCCGGTGCGGAACGGGATGTTGTAGAGGATGATCGGCTTGTCCGTGGCCTTCGCGACCTCGGTGAAGTGGGCGATGATCCCCCGCCGGTTCGGGCGGTTGTAGTACGGCGTGACGCTCAGGATCGCGTCGGCGCCGAGCTCCGTGGCCCGCTCCGTGAGGTGGCAGGCGTGGGCGGTGTCGTTGCTGCCGACGCCAGCGACGACGGTGGTCCCCGCGGGCTTGTTGTCGATCGCGAGCTTGATGACCCCGAGATGCTCGTCGTCGCTGAGCGTCGACGCCTCACCCGTGGTCCCGCAGGCGACGACGCCGTCGGAACCGCGCTCGATCACGAGCTTGTGGAGCTTGACGAAGCCCTCCTCGTCGACCGGGGCCGGCTTTCGGCTGGTCGTACCGGACACGTCGGCGAACGGCGTGACGATCGCGGTGAGGAGCGCTCCGAGGTCGGACATCCCCACGAGTATCGCAGGACGGCTGGCGGCCAGTCCCGCGGGTCGCCGGGCGGAGGCGCGTCGACGCTCCCCCACCCGGCCCGTGTCCCCCGGCTGTCGCCGGCGGGTGCGACGCCCTAGTCGAGGACGTGCTCGAGGCCGACGACCACGTCGCCGTCCATGTCCGCGACCCGGCGGATCGCGATGAGCACGCCGGGCATGAAGCCCTTGCGGTCGGTGGTGTCGTGGCGGATCGTGAGCGTCTGGCCGAGCTCGCCGAAGATCACTTCCTGGTTGGCGATGATGCCCGGCAGGCGGACCGAGTGGATCTCGATGTCCGTCTTGCCGCTCGCCTCCTCGATCATCTCGGCCGTGCGCTTCGCCGTGCCCGAGGGCTTGTCGAGCTTCTGGTCGTGGTGGAGCTCGACGATCTCGACCTTCGGCATGTACTTCGACGCCTGCGCGGCGAGCCGCATCATGAGCACCGCGCCGATGGCGAAGTTCGGGGCGAACAGCACCTTGCCGCCGCCGTCCGTCTGCACCTGCGAGATGTCGAAGCCACTCGTGCCGACGACCACGTGCACGCCCGCGGCGGTCGCCGCGTTGATGTTCGCGACGGCGACGTCCGGACGGGTGAAGTCGACGAGGACGTCGATGTCACCGAGGACGTCCGCGAGGTCCACGCCG
>JAVHXX010000177.1 GCA_031119595.1 Patulibacter sp.
GAAGATGAGGTCGACGAGACCGTCCTGGGTGGCGAGCTCGGCGAGCTCCTCGCGGCCGCCACCGGCGACGAGGCCGATCGCGCCGGCGGGGATGCCCGCGGCCGAGGCGGCGTCGGAGGCGATCTGGGCGAGGACGGCGTTGGTGCGGGCCGCGGAGCTGCTGCCACGCAGGACGCACGCGTTGCCCGCTTTCAGGCAGAGCGCGACGGCGTCGATCGTGACGTTCGGGCGGGCCTCATAGACGACGCCGACGACGCCGAAGGGGACGAGCTCGCGGCGCAGTTCGATGCCGTTCGCGAGGCGACCGCCCTCGATGACCTCACCGACCGGGTCCGGGAGCGCGGCCACGTCGCGGGCCTGGTCCGCGATCGACGCGATCCGCTCGGGCGTGAGCGTGAGGCGGTCGATGAGGGCGTCGGTCAGGCCGGCCAGGCGACCGTCGTCGAGGTCGCCCTGGTTCGCGGCGAGGATCGCGGCCGACTGCTCGACGAGCGCGTCCGCGATCGCGCGCAGCGCGAGGTTCTTCGTGTCGGTGGGGAGCACCGCGAGCTCGCCGGCTGCGGCCTTGGCCGCGCGGCAGATCTGCTCGACGCTCTGAGAGGCGATGGCCATGAACGACCATGGTATCGCCGCGCCGCCGCTCGGGCAGGCGGACTCGGTCAACCGGTTCGAGGGCCGCCGCGCGGCGGCGGAGCGCTCAGTCCGTGAGGACGAAGTAGTCGCGGTGCACGACCTCGTCCGGTGGCGGCGGGACGAGCTCGGCGAGCTCCGCGCTGCGGCGCCCGGCGGCGGTGCGCAGCGACGTCGAGTCGTACTGCGAGAGGCCCTTGCCGAGCACGTAGCCGTCGTGGACGACGTCGATCGCGTCACCGGCACGGAAGTCCCCGTTGACGTGGGCGACGCCGACCGGGAGGAGCGAGACGCCCTTCGTGCGGAGCGCGTTCGCGGCGCCCGCGTCGACCTCGACCGACCCGCGCGACGGTTTCGCGTACCGGAGCCAGAGCTTGAACGAGCTGTACTGGCCGGTCCCTGCCGGGAAGCGCGTGCCGACGGCCTCACCGTCGAGGGCGAGGCCGATCGCGTCCTCGGAGATGCCGCTGCAGATGGTGACGGCCACGCCCGCCGCGGTGGCGATGTCGGCGGAAACGACTTTCGACTGCATGCCGCCCGAGCCGTGCGCGGAGCGGTGGTCGTCGATCGAGAGGTCGTCGAGGTCGGAGGGGCTGTCGACGACGGTGACGAGTTCGGCGTCCGGGTCGACGGCGGGGTTCGCGGTGAACAGGCCCTCGGTCGAGGTGAGGAGGATGAGGTCGCTGGCGCCGACGAGGGTGGCGATCTGCGCGGCGAGGACGTCGTTGTCGCCGAAGCTGATCTCTTCGGAAGCGGTGACGTCGTTCTCGTTCACGACCGGGACGACGTCCCAGTCGAGGAGGCGCACCAGGGTGCGGCGGGCGTTGAGGTAGTGCTCGCGCGCGGCGACGTCGGCGGCGGTGAGCAGCACCTGGGCCGGCAACAGCCCGGCCGCGGTGAAGCGCTCCTCCCACGCGCGGAACAGGCGCCCCTGCCCCACCGCGCTCGTCGCCTGGAGCTCCTCGATGCGAACCGGACGGGCCGAGAGGCCGAGCAGCGGCAGTCCGCACGCGATCGCGCCGGAGCTCACCACGACGACGCGGTCACCGAGCGCGCGGCGGCGGGCGACCTGCTTGACGACGCGGTCGAGGACCTCACCGCGGAGGGTGCCGTCGTCCTCGGCGATGACGGACGACCCGAGCTTGATCACGACGGTGCGGGACACAGCTCGCCAGGGTATTGGCCGGAGGCGCGGCGCGCCCCTCCGCGTGGATAGACCCGCGGGCCTAGAACTCGAGTTCGAAGACCTCGCCGCCGAGATCGACCTCGTCGCCCGGCTTGAAGCCGAGGGCCTCGAGCCGCTCGATGATGCCCATCACGCGCAAACGGCGTTCCACGTACGCGAGGGCGTCCTCGTTCTCGAGGTCGAAGCGGCGCACGAGCGTGGTGACCTGCGCGGAGGTGACCCGGTAGGTCGACGCGCCCGTGCGCTCGACCTCGATCGTCGACTTCGAGCGCGGGTGGAAGACCATGTGCTCGGCGATGGACTCGTGCTCGGGCGTCATCGGCGCGAGCTCCTCCGGCTCCTCCGAGCGGATCGGCACGAGGCGCAGGAGCTCCCGCGACAACTCCGGGATGCCCGAACCGGTGGCGCTGGAGGTGACGACGATCGGCACGTCCGGGCCGAGCCGCTCCTGCCACTCCATGATCGCGAGCTCGGCGTCGTCCGGGGCGACGAGGTCGACCTTCGACAGCACGAGGATCCGCGGCAGGGCGGCGAGTCGCGGGTCGTGGGCGGCGAGCTCGGCCTCGATCACGCGGTGGTTCTCGACCGGGTCGCTGCCGTCGAGCGGGGCGAGGTCGAGGACGTGCGCGATGGTCTGGCAGCGTTCGATGTGCGCGAGGAAGTCGTGGCCCAGGCCGAGGCCGTCGCTGGCGCCCTCGATGAGGCCGGGGATGTCGGCGATGACGAGCTGGCGACCGTCGGCCTCGATCGTGCCGAGGATCGGCCCGAGCGTGGTGAACGGGTAGCTCGCGACCTTCGGCGTGGCCCGGGTCATCGCAGCCAGCAGCGACGACTTACCGGCGTTCGGGACGCCGACGAGGCCGGCGTCGGCGAGGAGCTTGAGCTGCAGGTCGATCCATTGCTCGGCGCCGGGGAGGCCGCGCTCGGCGAACTTCGGAGCCTGGCGGGTCGAGGTGGTGAAGTGCTTGTTCCCGCGGCCACCGCTGCCGCCCTTGGCCACGAGCAGGCGCTGGCCCGGCCGGACGAGGTCGTGGACGACGCCGTCCTCGAGGGTGACCTGCGTACCCGGTGGGATCGGGATCGTGAGGTTCTCGCCGCGTTTGCCGTCGCGGCCACTGCCCTCGCCGTGGTGGCCGCGGCCCGCGCGGAAGTGGACCTTGCGCGCGAACGAGCGCAGGTCGCGGAGATCGTCGGAGCAGACGAGCCACACCGACCCGCCGTGGGCGCCGTCGCCGCCGTCGGGGCCGCCACGCGGCACGTGGGCCTCGCGCCGGAAGCTGACCGACCCGTGACCTCCGTCGCCGCCGACGACGTTGATCCTTGCGTGGTCGGAGAGCACCGATCGATCGTACGGGGTGGGCGGAATCGCGGGCGGCCGGGCTCGCGCGACCCCGCCGCGGCGGACGCCGATGTCCGCCTGATGCACGCTCCGCATCGTGCCGCAACTCCACGCCGGGAACCGGTTTGATGCGTCCATGCTGGCCGCCACCGCTCCGACCGTGCTCTACCCGAATGCCTCGAACCTGCCCGTGCTGGTGGGCGCCGAAGGCGGCCACGTCGTCGCGGTCTCCGAGAACGTCGCGGGCGGGAGCACGCTGCTCGACATCACCGGCGGGACCCAGAAGGTCATCGCCCAGATCAAGGGCTCCGCCGCCACGCCGACCGTCGGGACCGGCCCGAGCGGCGAGCCCGAGGTCGTGCTGCAGCCGTGCCTGAGCGAGGCCTACCCCGACCGCCCGGTCCACTGCAAGCTGCGCGAATACGACCTCGACGGCGTCGGGTCGGTCGCGCTCGCCGGCACCACCGGCGCGACGATCGGCGCGATCGACCACGGGCGGTACGTCTCGGCGAAGCCGAGCAGCGGTGTCGCCGGGACCACGGTGACGCTCGGTCCGACGAAGATCGGCGAGGAGCGGTTCGTCGACCTCCCCCTCCGCCCGGTGCTCGATGCCCACGCCACCGGGTATCGCTCGTACGACGAGGCGCCGCGGGTCACGTCGTTGTCGCTGTCGAAGGGCGTCGTCGCCGCGACGGTCCAGTGGGGCGTTGACGAACACGAGGGCGGTGGCGAGGGTGGCGGCTCGCTGCTGCTCCGCAGCGTGCGCGGGGCGACCAGCGGCTCCACGGGCGGCTGGCAGTTCCTCGCGCGCTCGGGGTACGGCGGCGCGAGCGGCATCCCGCGGGTCTTCCGCGCAGCGACCATGACCTCGACCGGCATCCGCGCCTTCTACGACGGCGGCGACAACGACCCGGGATACGTGGGCCGGTGGACCGCCGCGGGCGTGCTGGTCAAACGGATCGCGACGCGGAGCTTCCATACGCCGCTCGTCGACGACAGCGCCGCGTTCGACGGCGACCAGCTCGTCACGAACCAGTCCGTCGCGGTCGCCTGCGCCGACCCCGATGACGTCCAGCCCGGTGGGTGCCCGGTCGTCGAGACCGGAGCCTTCCGGCTCGGCTGAACCGCACCTGGGCGGAGGGTCGCGGCGACCGGTTGCGAAACGTCCCGCATCCTCCGCAGACTTCCCGGCGCTACCGGGTGTTTTCCGTCCGCGCCGGTCCGTAGTTTTCGGGCATGCCGCCGCTCCGTGTGATCTTGCTCCGCGCCGCGGCGTGGGCGGCACTCGGCGCGGGGGCGCTCGCGCCCCCGGCGGTCGCCGCGACCGGCGGGGCGGGCGTCCCGGGCGGGCTCCAGCCGTCCTCGGCCGCGCCCGCCGAATCCGCACCCGCCGGCGACATCCCGAGCGCCACGCCGAACGACCCGTCGGCCGTCGCGGCGTCGACGACGAGCTCGTCCGCCGACGTCGCCACCACCCAGCTCGTCCCGCAGCCGGCGGCCCTGCCGATCCTCGCCACGGCAGCACGCCGTCCCACCGACCCGGTCACCCAGGACCTGGCTGCGCTCTCCTCCCCCACGCCGCTCGCCGCGATCGACGGGCATGTCGTGGTCGTGCGCGCCCGCGGCACGATGTCGGAGCTCGTCGACCTCGGTATCCCGACGTCGCCCCGGGTCCTGCTCGCGAGCACCAGGGTCTTCGGCACGCCGCACGCCGGCCGCGACGCGAACGGTCGTCCGGTGATCGTGGTGTCCCCGTGCGCTGGTAGCAGCGCCACCGCCGACGACGGCCAGACGCCGCGCTGTCCGCTGCGCACCGTCGACCTCCAGTCGGCGGTCTCCGCCGCGCTCCCGGGCACGACCGGGGCGCTCGCCGGCGACCTCGCGGGCACCCACCTGGTCTTCTCACGCACCTCCCCGCAGACCGGCGTACGCCTCTACGAGGCGACCGTGGGCGGCGCCGCACGGCCGATCGCGTTGCCCCCGCTGCTCGGCACGGGGATCGCGTCGACGCCCGCCACGAAGCCCGTCGCCGGGAGCGTTCGCGCCACCTCGTTCGACGTCGACGACACGGGGCGCCTCGCCGTCGTCCTCGAATACATCGCGCGGTCGCCGACCTACTCGTCGACCCTGTGGCTGCGCTCGGCGGCCGGCGCGTGGACGAGGCTCGTCGCCGCGAACACCGGCTTCGCAGGTCTCGGCACCCGGCACGTCCTCGGTCCGCGGCTCGACGCCACGGGCGTGAGCGCCTACGTGGAGGGTGTCGTCGAGACGCCGAGCTACCTCGGCCACTGGACCGCCGACGGGACGTCGAGTAGTCAGACCAGTCTCCGCCGCTCGATCGGTCGCGCCACCATCGTCAACGCCACCGCCTACGACTCCGGCCGGTTGCTGTTCGAGGACTGGTCTCCCGGCGACCCGTGCGGCTCCGAGGGCGCGCTCGCCTGCGGGCTGCGATCCGTCGGGCCGGTCACGCCGCAGTAGGCGGCTCGGAACCGCTCAGGGGCGCCACTAGCCTCGGCGCCATGTCCGACGCTCCCGTCCTGCTCATCACCGGCGCTTCGTCCGGCATCGGCGCCGCCACGGCGCACCGCGCGGTGGCCGCGGGGCGCAGGGTGGTGCTCGCGGCGCGCAGCGTCGACAAGCTCGAGGCGCTCGCCGCCGAGCTCGGCGGCCCGGGCCACGCGATCGCCGTCGCCACGGACGTGACCGACTTCGCCTCCCAGGAGGCGCTCGTGGCGACCGCCCTCGAGCGCTACGGTCGCCTCGACGGCGCCTTCGCGAACGCCGGCTTCGGCGCCGCGCGTGGATTCCTCGCGGAGACGCCCGAGCACTGGGAGTCGATGGTCCTGACCAACGTGCTCGGCGCCGCGTTCACGATCCGCGCGACGCTCCCGGCGCTCTTCGAGTCGAAGGGCCACCTGCTGCTGACGGGCTCGGTCGCGGGCCGGCGGTCGATCAACGGCTCCCTCTACAGCGCGACGAAGTTCGCAGTCCACGGCATGGCCGAAAGCCTGCGGCAGGAGGTCGACGGGAAGATCCGCGTGACGGTGGTGGCGCCGGGCAAGACCGACACTCCGTTCTTCGACGAGAAGCCCGAGGACGCCCTCGAGCCCGACGACATCGCCCGGGCCGTCCTCTACGCGATCGAGCAGCCCTTCCACGTCGACGTGAACGAGATCCTGATCCGCCCGACGGCCCAGCCGAACTGAGCCGCGACGGCCGCGGGCGCCCGCGGCCGTCGCGCGCGGCCTACGCGAACTGGAACGGCGGGAAGTACGTGTAGCCGCCGGCGGGACTCGGCAGGTTGGGCCCGTTCGGACCGTCGACGACGGTGTCGTAGCTGCCCTTGGCCTGCGGCGGCGCCCACGCGAGGATCGAGGTCGCGCTCTTGCTCAGGATCGTCGCGGCCTTCGAGCCGATCAGGAACTTCGTCACGGTGCCGAGGTTCGTGCCCTTGAGCTGGACGAACCCACCGAAGCCCGCGAGGCCGCGGTTCGGGGAGACGACGGTGATCGTCGGAGCCTGCGGGGTCACGTAGAGATAGCCGCCGGGCAGCGTGACGGTGCCGGTCGCGGCGGTCACCGTCACGTCGACCCGGCCGGCGGCGTGCGCCGGCACGGTGAAGGTCGCCTCCGTGTCGTCGACCTCGCGCACGTTGGTCGCGGCGACGCCACCGAACGTGACGGCGCTGATGCCGTCGAGGCGCTCGCCGTACAGGTGGACGGTGTCGCCGCCCGTGACCAGCCCGTAGCCGGGGATGAGCCCCGACGGGAACGGCTTCTCGGTCGTGCCGTCGTAGGTGAACGTCACCGGCGACGGGACCGGCGTCGCGCCGACGTAGAGCTGGACCTTCACCGGCCCGGCCGGGTTCGGCGGCATCTTGAAGCGGGCGAACAGCGGATAGCCGTCGACCTGGAGGGTCTGCACGCGGCCGTCGGCGGTCGTGATCGTCGCCCTGGTGACGCCGTCGAGGTCCTGCCCGTCGACGTTGACGTAGGTCCCGGAGCCGCCCTTCGCGGGGTCGATGTCGGTGACGGACGGGGTCGCGAGGGCGGTCGGGGCGACGACGACCATGCCGAGGAGCGCCACGCCGACGGCCCGCGCGACGCGGCGTCGGAGGAGGCCGGGACGGCGGTTCGGCGTCGGACCGGGGCCGGGGAGCGCTGCGGAGGCGGTCGGGTGCATCAGGGCTCTCGTGTCGAAGACGTCGGACGGCGCTGCGGCGGAGGAGGTCCGTCGAAGCGCCGTCAACCTATGCATCGCCTCGTGCCGGTGCAGAACGCCGTTCAGGAACGGTGCCGAGCGCACCCACGCGCCCCGGCCGGTCGTCAGTACAGGAGGTAGGCGTAGTACGCGACGGAGCTCGGGAGGTTCGGGCCGTTCGGTCCGTCGACCGAGACGACGACGCTCTGGCGTGCCTGCGGAGGAGCCCACGCGGTGATCGACGTGGCGGTCTTGCCGAGGATCGTCGCGGCCTTCGAGCCGAGGAGGAGCTTGGTCACGGAGCCGAGGTTCGTGCCCTTGAGCTGGATGATCCCTCCGACGTACGCGAGGCCACGGTTCGGGGCCACGGCGGTGATCGTCGGAGCCTGCGCCGTCACGTAGAGGAAGCCGCCGGCGAGGGTCAGCGCACGGTCGGGCGTGGTGACGCCGACGTCGACGCGACCCGGGGCGTGCGGGGGCGCCGTCGCGACGATCTCGCCGTCGTTCAGCACCTGGACGTGCGGCGACGCGACGCCCCCGAAGGTGACGCCCGTCGTGCCGGTCAGCTGCTCACCTCGGAAGTGCACCGGGTAGCCGCCGGTGGTGAGCCCGTAGAGCGGCGGGTCGGGATCGAAGAGGACCGGCTGGGCGGTGCCGCCGTAGTAGGTGAAGCTCAGAGCTGGCGGCACCGGCGTGGAGCCGGCGAGGAGCTGCACGCTCGCGATGCCGGCGCCGTTCGCGGGCATGCGGAAGTACGCGTCGCCAGAGGTACCGGTGGCCGGCACGGTCTGCGTGCGCCCGTCCGGGCCGGTCACGGCCGCCTGGGTAACGCCGCCGAGGTCGTCGCCACTGACGACGACGTACTCGTTCGTGTTGCCGGCGTTCGGGGAGAGCACCCCGGCTCGGGGCGTGGCGAGCGCCGCCGGCGCCACGGCACCGCAGAGCGCGGCAACGGCGGCCAGGACCGAGGCCAGACGAGCCCGCCTCCATCGGCGTGCAGGGGCGGCGAGTGGCAGGCGCACCGCCACGTCGAGATCGGGAGAAGGCATTCGGAAGGACTCGTTCCATCGTCGGGACACGCACCGGCGCGCAGCCGATGCCAGCAGGACCCTACGAACCCACCGCGTCCGCCACAGAACCCCGTTCAAGAACCCGTCCCCACACCCAGAACACGAACGAGATCAAGCCAACCCCGTCCCTGCACCCAGAACACGAA
>JAVHXX010000178.1 GCA_031119595.1 Patulibacter sp.
CTCTGGAGCCAGGCGACGATGACATCCGGTGGGCGCATGCTCCGGTGCGTCGGCCGCGTGCAGGGCTTCTGTAGCGGCGGGCCGGATCGGTCATTCCGGTACGACCATACCTGCCCACCCCTTTCATCTGAACGTAACCAAGCGCCGGGGATTTTCGGTCAACCTGATCTCAACCTGACTGCCGCCGCGGGCGGCACCACGGACCAGGAACCCACCGCATGTCGAACACCCCCACGCTCGAAGAGGTCCTCGGGACCGCACGCTCGGCCGACGATCCGCACCTGCACCTCAACCACGAGGGCGCTGTCGTGGCCGTCACCTTCACGCCCGAGGGCTGGGCGGCGGTGGATCCGCTCCGCAAGAGCGAGCACCAGGGCCAGCGCTCGGTCATCACCCGGTGCCCGGTGCGCGGCGTGGTCAGCGTCGACGCGTATGTCGTGCCCGCCGTGTCGGCCCTGGCGCCGAAGCCGTGGAGCCGCGCCGAGCGCGCGGCCTACGCCTTCCTCGAAGCCGCGTAGGCGCCGGCGCCACACCCGACGACCCTCTGCTGCGCCCCCGGAGTCCGGGGGCGTTGCTCGTTTCAGAGCACCTCGTCCGGGGCGTTGTTCGATCCCCACGGTGGGTCGCGGGGAGTTGTCGATCGACGTCACCCACGCCGGGGTCACCTTCAAGGACGTGATGCAGCGCCGTGGCGACGCGGGCTACGCCCCGTCGTGGCCGCTCTCCCTGCCGTCCTCGACCTGCTCGCGACCGGTGCGCTGACCGTCGACCTCGAGGTCGTTCCCGGCCTCGAGGGCGTGGGGGCGGCACACGACGCGCTCGCCGCCGGATCACCGCGCGGCAAGTACGTCGTAGCGGTCGCCTAGGCGGCGCTGGGACTCGAGTCCTCGATCGTCACGATGGTGCCGATCGGGGTGTACGGGTAGACCTTCGCGGCGCTCGCCTCGGGCAACTCGACGCAGCCGAGCGACTGCGGCGTGCCGAACGACGCACGATCGAAGGTGTGGAGCGCGTCACCGCCGTTGAAGTAGCTGACCCACTTGATGCCCGGGTCGTTGTACTTGGAGCCGTCCGGGTTGGTGCCGCTCATCGTGGTGATCGGGATGTGCTCGAAGACCGGGAAGGAGCCGAGTTCGGTCGGGGCGGCGGGGATGCCGGTGTTGCCGGGCGAGGTGAGGACGACCTTGCCGTTGTGCCAGAGCGTGAGCTTCTGCGGCACGGCGCGGTGCACGTACACGTAGGAGTACCCGTCGGTCTTCTTCTTGCCGCTGACGGTGTCGGCGATGAGGTCGTTCCAGACGTCGGCGCCGGCTTCGCCGTCGACGGTGAGGCCGTGCTCGTTCTGGAACATCATCACCGCACCGCGCGTGATGGTGTTGGCCTGGCCTTCGTCCCACAGCGCCTTGAGCTCCGGGGGCGTGTTCTCGTAGCGCCAGCTGAAGTGGCCCTTCGGGGCGTTCACCGCGGCGGCCGCCTCGGCGGCGCGGGTGTGCGCGACGGGCGTGTCCTCGGTGAACGAGAGCGGCAGGTAGCCGTCCTGGGCGAGCAGCTGCTGGAGGCGCTCGAGCGAGCCAGGCGGGACGGTCCAGGTGAGCTGGTCGGTGGCGGTGCCCGACACGCCGCTGGCGGTGGCGACGTTGACCGACTTCGGCAGCGAGACCGTGACCTTCGTGCCGAGGCCGAAGCCGCCGCCCGTGGTCTTGTAGAGGAGGGTGTGGCTGTTGGGGACGGACCAGCGGCCGTTGCCGGCGGGCGACACGGTGGGCCGCTGCGAGCCGAGCGTCTGCTTGACGGTCTTCGAGAAGGTCAGGCGCAGCGGCTGCGACGGCGCGAGCTGCGAGTTCGCGGTCGGGTCGGCGACGACGACCGGATGGGCGGAGGCCGGGAACCAGCTCACGGTGGTCGGGGTGCCCATCTTCTCCCACGCGCGCGGGGCGTTCGCGAGCTGCACGGTGCCTGCGGAGGCGTGGGTGCCGAGCGAGACGGTCGTCGACGGGCCCTCCATCGCGAGCTGCTTCGTCTGACCGGTGGCGGTGTGGGCGGTGGCCCGCTCCACGGGCTGGTCGAAGGTGGCCTTGACGGTCTGGCCGGGCTGCACCGTGAGCCAGTGGTTGGAGACCGTGGAGATCGGGGCGGTGACCGTGGTGCTGAGCTCGCGGGTCTTGCCGAGCGCCCACCCGAGCGACGACGGCCGCTGCACGGTGGCGGAGACCATGATCTGCTCGCCCGGCGCGACCTTGGTCTTGGGGGTGAGCTTGTCGCCGTCGACGACGAGCGGGATCTGGTCGCCGGAGGACGTGGCCGCGGTGGCGCTGACGAGCTTGCCGCCGAGGGCGCCCAGGCTCACGTGCGCGAGCGCGGAAGGATCACCCTCGAGCGTGGCGCCGGAGAGGCCGATCGCGGCGCCGAGGGCCGCACCGGCCGCGACGACGACGAGCACGACCCCGCCGATCAGGACGCGGGGTGCGCGGCGGCGCGCAGGCGACGGAGCCGCTCCCGTCGACTGGGGCGAGAGCGCAGGGTCGGCGGTTCGCAGCACCGGCCGATCATAAAGAGGAATGCCCGCTCCTCGCGACAATTGTTTTCCCAATCGGCGGGCCGGCGGTATCTCGAATCTCAACGCCTGCTTATCTGGGTCGCACCGCTTTCAGGAAAAGCGCCGCGGGAGACGCGCTTCCTCGCCAGTCCTGCCGCGCCTGCGCGCCAGGACGGTGCGGATCGCGCACGGATCGGCACACATCGCGCGTGTTCCGTGACGTGTACGAGGTCAGCGTGCGTGGAATGACCGGCACACCGATCCGCGCAAGAGCTACAATGAAGCACATGGCCGAGGTCGGCATCCGAGCGCTCAAGCAGAACGCGTCCGCGGTCGTGGCGGCAGCGGCCGCCGGGGAGATCATCACGATCACCGACCGTGGACGGCCCGTGGCCCAGCTCATCCCACTCCCCGAGGATCCGCTCGAGGCGATGATCGCGTCAGGACAGGCCCGCCCGCCGAAGGGTGCACTCTCCGATCTCCCGGAGGCGCTCCATCTCGACGGTCCGAAGCTGTCCGAGCTCATCGCCGCCGACCGCGCCGACCAGCGCTACTGACGGTGCTGTACTACGCCGATACCTCGGCGCTCGCAAAGCTGGTCATGGCGGAACCGGAGTCCGCAGCCCTGCGCGCCTGGGCGCTGAGCGGTGGTCGCGAGCTCGTCTCGTGCGACCTGGCCCGCACGGAACTCCTGCGCGCCGTCCGGCGGCAGGGAACCGAGGCGACGCTCGCGGCCCGCGCCGTCCTCGACCGTCTGACGCTGTTCGCGATCTCGACCTCGTCGTACGAGGCCGCCGGTCTGGTCCTGCCCCTGGACCTGCGGTCGCTCGACGCGATCCATCTCACCGCTGCGCTGGGCCTGGGTGATCGACTGGCGGGCATCGTGACCTACGACGCCCGCCTCACCGAGGCGGCACGCGCCAGCGGCATCGCCGTGGTCGCGCCCGCCTGACCGTCTGACCGAGCGTCGCCCCTCAGCGGACGGTCACCTGGCGGCGCTCGGTGACGGTCCGGCCGGACTGGCGGTAGCTGCGCCGCAGCGTGTACGTGCCGGGGCGCAGCGTGCCGCCGCCACGGACGGTCAGGCTGAGCGGCTGGCCGCGGTGCTCGACGCCCGAGGCGTAGACCTTGCCGTTGCGCGTGAGCGCCGCGGCCGACCCGGCCTTGCGGCCCGCGACGAGCGTGATCGTGCAGAGCACGGTCGTGCTTCCCGCGGCGTCCGATTTCGTCTTCGTGGTCTGGATCAGGCAGCTCGTGCTCGCGTCCTTGCCGTCCGTGCCGTTCTGGCCTGCGGCGCCGGTCGGCCCGGCAAGCCCGGTCTTTCCGTCGGCGCCGGTCAGGCCCGTCGCGCCGACCGCGCCGGCCGCACCTGTGGCCCCTGCGGCACCCGCCGCTCCGTCGATGCCCGCCGCGCCGGCCACGCCCTGGGCCCCTGCGGCTCCGGTCGCTCCGGCAGCGCCTGCGGCCCCGGCGGCCCCTGTCGCCCCGGACGGCAACGCGCCACCGGTACCCGACAGCGGCACGGCCACGGTCCGGAGGTTGCCGTCGATGAGGAGCTGCGCGCTCCGTGGCCCGGAGGCCTGCGGCACGAATCGCACGAACACCTGGCAGCTCGCGCCGAGCTTGAGCGTCGCGCGGCAGGTGTCGCCGCTGACGAGGAAGTCGTCCGGATCGTTCCCGCCGACGGTCAGCGCGCCGATGCGCAGCGAGGCCGTGCCGGAGCTCGTGATCGTGATGGCCCGCGCGGCACTCAGCGTGGCCTGCGGCTGAGCGGCGGCGAAGTCGACGCCGGCCGGCGCCGAGGTCGTTGCCCCGCCGACCCCGCCGGCGGTGATGAGCACCATCGGTACGCCGGAGCCGTCCGTCGAGATGGTGCCGCCGTCGACGGAGGGGTCGATGAAGCTCGAGCCGGCACCACCGCCGCCACCCCCGCTCAGGAAGTTGCCGTTCCCGCCGCTGCCGCCACCGCCGCCGAAGTAGCCGTCGCCGCCCCCGCCGCCGGCGCCGAACGGTCCGATGCCGCCCGCTCCGCCGAGCGGTCCGACGCCGCCCTGACCGGATCCGCCAGCGTTCCCGTTCATCGTGCCGCCGACGCCGATGGCGTTGAACGTCCCCGGTGCGCCGCCTGCGCCGGTCAGGTTGCCGTTGTAATCCGCGCCCGAGCCACCCGCGGTGGCACTCGCGCCCGCCGAGCCGCCGCTGCCCCCGCGGGAGCCGCCGAGGATGGTCTGGGTCGTCCCGCTGCCGCCGCCCCCGGCAGCCACGAGCAGGTCGTCGACGCTGGTCGCTTCTCCGCCCGAGGTCGGGATGGAGAAGCCCTGACCGTCGGGGCCGTTGTTCGCGACGGTCACCCGGAGTGCCTCACCGGCGACCACGTCGAGACGCGCCTGCACGAGCGCCCCGAAGCCGCCGCCGACGTAGCCCTGTCCCGCGTCGTACCCGCCGCCGCGACCGCCGATGAGGGTCGTGCGCAGGGTCTCGACGCCGTCCGGGACCACGTAGCAGTAGGTCCCGGGCGTGTTGAAGAGGGAGTCGGTGAGCGAGGCGCCGGTCACGACCGGATCGCCGGGATCGCATGCGGCCGCGGCCGTACCGGTGAAGACGGGGACGGCGAGGAGCAGCGCGAGCGCCGACCCGGTGACCATGACGGGCTTGCGCATGTCTGAACCTTGGGAGGTGGGTCGACCGGATCGATCTCCGGTCGGGGAGCGCGGGAACCTACCGGTGACAGGTAGGGCCACTGGACGAATTCTCCGGTTCAGCTTTGGCGTCCGCGGTCGACGTCCGCGCCCCTGGCGCCGAGGGGTCAGGCCGCCGCGATCAGCTTCCGGACCTTCTTCGCGCTCGGGCCGCCGCGCGTGGCGACACCCGGCGAGAGCTGGGCGAGGCGCAACTCCTGCGTGAGCCAGAACGCGTCGATGAGGGGCTGCGGCCACGGGCCGTTGCCGAGGGCCTCGGCCTTCGCGGCGAGCTCGTCCTCGAGGGCGTGGATCGCGTGCATGCGGTCGCGGTCGACGCCGATCTGCGACGGCGCGCGCTGCAGCCGGGCGACGTGGCCCTGCAGGTAGCGGACGAGGTCGGGGAGGCGCTCGGCTCCGGTCGCCTTGATGAACCACGGGTGGATGAGCAGGCCGAGCTGGTGGTTGACGTCGTCACGGGCGTCCTGGAGTTCCCCGCCGGTGGGAAGGCCGTCGAGGGTGTCCTGCGCGCCGCGCGCGGCGGCGAGCACCTGCACGGCGTCGCGCACCACGGCGGCGGTGCGGTCCGTGATCCCGGCCGCGACCTGCGAGCGGATCCGCTCGAACTGCGCCGCCTCGAAGGTCGGGCCGCCGGCCGCGGCGAGCAGGGAGGCGATCGCGGCGGCGTAGGCGTCTTCGATGACGATCGCGGGCCCGCCGCCGTACGGCACGCCGGCGAGCTCGAGCATCGCGCCGCTGCCGAGCCCTGCGGTCGCGCCCTTCGCCGGCACGGGGACGAGGATCGCGAGCAGCCGCAGCGTGCCGGCGAGCATGCCCTGCGCCTGGGCCTCCTTCGTCTCGACCACGCGCACGCCGACGGCGCCGTCCTCGTCGACGAGGGTCGGGTAGGCCCGCACGGCTTGGCCGGTTCCCGGCAGCGCCACGACCTTCGGGAGGTCGCCGGTCGGCTCGAGCACGCGCGGCCACTCGCGCAGCCCGCTCTTCTCGATCGACGACGACGCCTCGGTCAGGGCCTCGCGCAGCTTCGGCCGCAGCGCCTGGCGCACGGCCTTCAGGTCGTGCTCGTCGGCGAGCGTCTTGCCCGCGGCGTCCTCGACGCGGAACCGCATCTGCAGGTGGCCCGGGAGGTTCTTGATGTCGAGGGCGGCCGGGTCGATGCGGACGCCGCGCAGGCGCAACACCTCCTTCGCCACGACCTCGCCGATCGGTCCGGACCGCGGCTTCACGCCCCGCACGACCTGCCCGGCGAGCTCCGGCACCGGCACGAGCTGGCGGCGCTGGTCCTTCGGCAGCGACCGCAGCAGGCCGGCGATGAGCTCCTCGCGCAGCCCGGGCACGAGCCAGTCGAAGCCCTCGGGCCGCAGCTGGCCCAGCGCCTTCAGCGGCACGTGCACGGTGACGCCGTCGTTGTCGGTGCCCGGCTCGTACTCGTAGGAGAGGTCGAGCTCGAGGTCCCCCTGACGCCACTTCGTGGGCCAGTCGCGCGCGTCGACGGTCTCCACCATCGAGGCGTTGAGCAGCAGCTCCTTCGTGTACGAGAGCAGCTCGGGATCGCTGTGGCGTGTGCGCCGCCACCAGCGGTCGAACTCCGACCCGCTCACGATCTCCTTCGGCACGCGCTCCTCGAAGAACGTGCGCAGCACGGAGTCGTCGACCAGCAGGCCACGCTTGCGGACGCGCTCCTCGATCCGTTCGACGTCGATGATGCGCTGGCGGTTGACCTCGAGGAACTGGTGCTTCGCGTCCCAGTCGCCTTCGACCAGCGCCTTCTGGATGAACAGCTCGCGGGCCTCGTCCGGGCCGATCCGCCCGTAGGAGACCGCCCGGCCGGGCACGATCGGCAGGCCGTAGAGCGTGACCCGCTCGGTCGCCACGACCTCGCCGCGCCGGCGGTCCCAGCGGGGGTCGTCATACGACCGGCGCACGAGGTGCGCGCCCATCTTCAGCGCCTCGGCCGGGTCGACCTGGGCGACGGTCCGCGCCCACAGCCGGTTCGTCTCGACGAGTTCGGCGGCCATCACCCACGACGGCTGCCGCTTCTGGATCGCCGAGCCGCGGCCGATCATGAACCGCGACCCGCGCGCGCCCATGTACTCGCGGGTGTCGCCGTCCTTGAGGCCGAGGTGCGAGAGCAGGCCGCTGAGCAGGGCGGTGTGGATCTCCGGCGACTCGGCCGGGGTCTCGTTGAGGTCGATGCCGACCTCCTTCGCCGCCCGCCGCAGCTGCGACACGAGGTCCTGCCATTCACGGATCCGCAGCACATGCAGGAAGCGCGCCTTGCAGGCCTTCCGGAACTGCGAGTTGCTCTGGGAGCGGCGTTCGGCCTGGACCCAGTTCCACAGGTTGAGCAGCGAGGTGAAGTCGGACTTGTCGTCGCGGAACTGGGCGTGGGCCTGGTTCGCCTGCTCCTGCTTGTCGGCCGGGCGTTCGCGCGGATCCTGGATCGAGAGGGCCGCGGCGATCGTGATGACCTCGGTCGCGCACAGACGCGCGTCGGCCTCGAGGACCATGCGGCCGAGGCGCGGGTCGATCGGCAGGCGCGAGAGGCGCCGGCCGAGGTCGGTGAGTTCGATGGTGCCGGTCGGCACGGTGATGGCGCCGAGCTCGTGGAGCAGGTTGAGGCCGTCGCGGATCTGGCGGGGATCGGGCGGGTCGAGGAACGGGAACTGCTCGACCTCACCGAGCCCGAGCGACGCCATCCGCAGGATCACCGACGCGAGGCTCGTGCGGAGCACCTCGGGATCGGTGAAGGCGGGGCGCTCGTCGAAGTCCTTCTCCTCGTAGAGCCGCACGGCGACGCCCGGCGCGACGCGGCCACAGCGGCCCGACCGCTGGTTCGCGGAGGCCTGGCTGATCGGTTCGATCGGCAGGCGCTGCACCTTCAGCCGGGCGGAGTAGCGCGAGATCCGGGCCAGGCCCGCGTCGACCACGGAGCGGATGCCCGGCACGGTGAGGGAGGTCTCGGCGACGTTCGTCGCGAGCACCACGCGCGGCTTGCTGCCCCCGGGCTTGAAGACGCGCTGCTGTTCGGCGGTGGAGAGGCGTGCGTAGAGCGGGAGCAGTTCGGCCTTGTCGCGGATGCGGCCCGTGAGCATCTCGGCGGCGTCGCGGATCTCGCGCTCGCCGGAGAGGAACACGAGCACGTCGCCCTTGCCCTCGTCGAGCAGGTCGTCGACGGCCTCGGCGATGGCGTCGGCCTCGTCGATCGACTTGCCCTCCTCGTCGACCGGCGGGCGATACCGCACCTCGACCGGGAACGTACGGCCGCTGACCTCGACGACCGGGGCGGGCT
>JAVHXX010000179.1:0-869 GCA_031119595.1 Patulibacter sp.
GCCCAGTCGCCGCACGAGCAGCGGCCCCGCCCCGCGGACTTGTCCCACGTGATGGGTGTGTGCCGAACGAGTCGACCGGGATCACGAGATCGCCAGCGGCGGGTTGTTGGCTCGCGGTCACGGGTCAAATCTAGACGAAGACCCGCGATCGCAGCATCGACAACCACTCGCCCTTCGTGCTGATGTGGCCGTTGAGATGCACCCACACGAGGTCATCGTCGAAGAGCGCCTCCAGCTCGTCGAACATCCCCGCCGTGTTCCACAAGAACTTCTCGAGCGAGAGGTCGTACACCTCCCGCTCCACCGACGAGTCCTCGTACTTCTCGGGGTTGTCGTCGGTTGGGGGAATCAGCATCAGTGGCGATCGGTCCGGTGGGTACATCGAACCACATGTGTCCGCGGCCGACGAGAACCCTGATCGTCCTGCGCTGGAGCCGACACGTAGCGCTCGGTGGTCGTGTCGGAGACACGATGGAGCGTTAGGGTTTCAACGTCGTGCTGCGCCGCATCGAGAAGCCGCTCCTGATCTTGGCGATGTGTCTCGGCGGACTGCTGATGTGGACCGCCGTGCCGGCCGCGTGGCTCTGGATCGCTGGACGCTACGCGCGCGTCTCGCAGAGCGACATGTCGTCGTTCGCCGTGCTCTACGCGGGGACGCCGACGACGATGCTGGCGGTCGGCATGGCCCTGGGCCGGGTCGAGCGTCGCTACGCCGACCGCTTCAACGCCGAGCACGCCGAGGAATTTCTGCCGGAAGCCCGAGGCGCCGAAAAGGCCGTGCAGGTAGCAGCCGAACACCTTCCCGTCGGTCGAGCTTGCGCCGTCGGGCTTGCCGTTCAGCCATATTGCGGGGCGTGAACAATCGGGAC
>JAVHXX010000179.1:879-2217 GCA_031119595.1 Patulibacter sp.
GTCGGCATGGCCCTGGGCCGGGTCGAGCGTCGCTACGCCGACCGCTTCAACGCCAAGGCCGGCCCGCGGGTCGTCGGTGCGCGGTGGCTGCACTCGCTCCGCGGTGGCTCGGAGCAGGAACCCGCGACGATCCTCGACAAGATCCTGATCGTCAACATCGCGATGGCGATCGTCACCGCGACCGTGTGGTTCGCACTGTTCTCGCACGGCAGCCAGGCACTCCGCCTCTGACCTTCGCCCTCAGGCCTCCGGGTCGGCGAAGAGCCCGAACAGGGCGAGCTCGTCGAGCACGGCATCGAGCTGGGCAAGGTACCCGTCGAGGCCCTCGGCCATGCCGTTCGCCTCGGCGAACGCCGGGAGGTCACGACGGAGGGCGTCGCGGTCACGGGTGCCGTCCGCGAGGCGGAGGATCGCCGTGCGCGCGGAACGATCCAGTCCGACCGGGACGTGGAAGCGGCTCGAACCGAAGATCTGCCGCTGGTCGATCTGCTCGATCACGAGCGGCATCGTGCGCGGGCGTTCGCCGGCCTCGGCGGGCACGGGCGGCGGCACCGTGCTCAGCTGCACCAGGCCCTGCGCGTGGAGCCGCAGCAGATCGCGCTCGACCTGCTCGGCGCTGCGCCCGAGATCCTCGGCGATCTCGGCGGCGGTCACCGAGGCCGGATGGTGCTCCCGGATGACCTGCGCCACCGGCGCGCTGATCTTGTCCGACCGCATCGCGCCCTTCTCCGTCCCCTGGACGTACTGGCGCACGTGAATCTCACGATCGCCGAAGGACGGGTCGGTCGCCGGTACCGCATCGGCCTTGACGAAGAGCGACGAGTGGAAGGACGCCCCCGCGAGGTCGTCGACGAGCTGACGTTGGCGCACCGCATCGGGCCCGGCCTCGTCGCGGATCATCTGCTGGAAGTCCTCGGAGAACCACCGCTGCCAGAGATCCTGGGGCAGCATCTCCCCCACGTACCGCAGGCCGTGCTCGGCGGCGAGCTCGGCGACCTCCGTCGTCCTCTTCGGGTGGAGCGGCTCGGAGAGGTCGTCGTGGAACAGCGACCAGTCGGGGGTGTTCGCCCACTTCTCCGCCATGACCTGCATCGCGTGATGCTGCGGCGCCGGGCTGGACGTCGCGACGGCGAGCTGGATGCGCTCGCGCGCGATGCGGATCTTGTCCTGCCAGTCGAGCACCTCCCCACGCTCCTCCGCCGCCCGGATCGCCCGCTGCGCCAGCTCGCGCGCCGGCAGCTCGTAGTAGGCGTAGGGGAACACGCGGTACGAGAGGTTCACGAGGCCGCCGGGGCGCGCCGCCCGCCATAGGCCTCACATAGAGCTTGCCCAGGCTCT
>JAVHXX010000179.1:2227-8519 GCA_031119595.1 Patulibacter sp.
CCTATTCACTGACACGGCAGGCGGTGCAGCTCAGCATTCTCCCGCGCTTCGAAATCCAGCACACGTCGGAAATGCAGTCGGGACAAATCTATCTGCCACGCGTCAACCTGCTGGTCGCGCTCGGCGTCATGCTGCTGGTTGTCGGCTTTGGGGAACACGGGGTACGAGTGGTACCCGCGGCCGCGGGGGCGCGCCCCCCGGGCGGCCGACGCCACCACCTCGCGGCAGACGTCCTCGTCGACCCAGGACAGCACGCCATGCGCGTAGACGTAGTCCATCGTGCCGTCGAGGTCGACGGCCGCCTCGTCGTGGACGAGTTCGACGTTCTCCAGGCCGGTGCGCTCCAGGACCTCGCGGCCACGCTCGATCGCACCGCGCGCCGGATCGAAGCCGATCGCACGGATGGCGGGATACGCCGACGCCAGCGACATCAGGTTTCCGCCGTCGCCGCAGCCGAGCTCGAGGAGGTCGCACGAGCGCGGGTCGACGGCATCCACGCCGAAGAGCGCGGCGACGGTCGCCATCGCGAGGGGATCGGTCTCGCGGACGGGCATCGAGAGGTACGCGACGTCGTCGTAGGAACTGGAGTGGGACATGGGAGCGGAATCTACCGACGGCCCCGCGCCCCATCGCCGTTCCGGAACCGCTTCCGGGCTGGCGCGTACGCAACGGGCCTCGGTACCCTTCCGGCACGATGCAGCGGATCGACGACCTCCTGCGCGCAGGCACCACGCTCTCCTTCGAGTTCTTCCCGCCGAAGACGCCGGAGGCCCTCGCGACCTTCCGGGAGGCGTTCGGCGACCTGGCGACGCTCGCCCCGGACTTCGCATCAATGACCTACGGCGCGCTCGGCAGCACGCGCACGGAGACCGAGGGGCTCGTGAACGGCCTGAACGCGGACCATGCCTTCCCGACGATGCCGCACCTCACGTGCGTCGGGCACACGCGCGAGCAACTCGTCCGACTGATCACGAGCTACCGCGACGCCGGCGTGAAGAACATCCTCGCGCTGGCCGGTGACCCGCCGGCCGACGGCAGCGACCCGGGCGAATTCGTCTACGCCTCCGAGCTCATCCCGTTGATCCGCGAGATCGGCGACTTCGCCGTCGGCGTGGCGGCGTTCCCGGAGGTCCACCCCCGCTCCGCGTCGCACGCCGAAGACCGAGCGCGCCTCCTCGCCAAGCTCGACCTCGCCGACTTCGCCCTGACCCAGTTCTTCTGGGAGACCCGCCACTACGTGCAGCTCGTCGAGGAGCTCGAGGCGCTCGGTTCGACCACGCCCGTGCTCCCGAGCGTGATGCCGATGGTCAGCGTTCCCGGCATCCGTCGGATGACGACGATGAACGGCGCGACCTTCCCGCCCGCACTCGACGAGCGCATGGCCGCCGTCGACGGCGACCCGGAGGCGACCCGGGCCCTCGGGATCGATGTCGCCGTCGAGCTCAGCCGGGAGCTGCTCGACTACGGCGTGCCCGGCCTGCACCTCTGCGCGATGAATCGCGCCGCCTCGGTCCGCAAGATCACCGACCGCCTCGGGCTGCGCGCGGCGGCCTGAGCCCGTCGCCGGGACGACCCGATCGCCGGGCCGGAGCGCGTCACCAGGCGATCACGCCGTTCTCGTCGAAGTACGAGCCGGTCGGTCCGTCCGGGCCGAGCGTGGCCGCACGCACGATCACCTCGGCGCCCTGCTCCACGGTCCGCAGCCCCGCGAAGTCGTTGAGGTCCGTGGCGGTGTACCCCGGGCAGACGGCGTTGACGCGGTAGCGCGGCAGGGCGCCCGCGAGCTTCACGGTGACCATGTTCACCGCCGACTTCGACGCCGGGTAGTCGAGCCCGTCGTAGTTGCCCTCGGGCGACGCCGTCGCGAGGGCCAGTGATGCGAGGCTGCTGGAGACGTTGACCACGACGGGTGCAGGTGAGGCGTCGAGCAGCTCGCGGAACGCGAGCGTCACGCGGGCCGGTCCGATGACGTTCGTCGCGAAGATCGTCGTCATCTCCTCCGGGACGGTGTCGAGGACCGAGCGGTTCGCGCCGCTGATCCCGGCGTTGTTGACGAGCACGTCGAGCCCGCCCGCGGCCGCAACGGTGTGGCGGGCCGCCGCGACGGACGCGTCGTCGGTCACGTCGAGGTGCACGAAGCGGCCGCCGATGAGGTCCGCGGCGGCGCGGCCGGCGGTCTCGTCGCGGGCGCCCATCCAGACGACGTGCCCCAGCTCGATCAGGCGACGGGCGGTCTCGCGCCCCAGGCCCTTGTTGGCTCCGGTGATGAGGATCGTTGACATGTCTGCACCGTCCCGCTGCGGCGGGGCCGGGACAAGAGACCGCTGGAGACGGGTACTCGCAGGGCGACCTTGCGCGACGCGACGGCTGCGAGACTGGTTGGCGATGTACGACGATCTCGGCACGTGCCTGCGCGCCTGGCGCGACCGGCTCTCCCCCGAGGAGGCTGGACTGCCGGTGGGTGGCCGGCGCCGCGCGAAGGGACTGCGCCGTCAGGAGGTCGCGCAGATGGCGGGCCTGTCGGTCGAATACCTGGCGCGCCTCGAGCAGGGCCGTGCGGCTCACCCGTCGTCGGCGGTCCTCGGCCCGCTGGCGCGCACGCTGCGGCTGAGCGACGCCGAGCGCGACCACCTCTTGATGCTCGCCGGCCACGCTCCCGGCACGTCGCACCTCCCTCCCCACCTCACGCCGAGCATCCTGCGCATCCTCGACCGCCTGGCCGACACCCCCGTGCACGTCTCGGACGACCGGTACAACGTCGTCCACGCCAACCGCCTCGCCATCGCCGTCCTCGGGGACGACCTCGTCGGCACGAACTACGCACGCACGATGTTCCTCGGCGGCACGATGCGCGTCGACGACGTCGACGGCCACCACGACGACTTCCGGGCACGGATCGTCGCGGACCTCCGCCAGCTGCTCACGACCTCGCCGCAGGCGGCCGACGTGCGTGCGCTGGTCGACGAGCTCCTCGCCGGCAGTCCGGACTTCGCCGAGCGCTGGGCACGCGCCGACGTCGGCAGCGACGGCCGGCGGCGCAAGGTCATCGCCCACCCCGAGGTCGGCCGGTTCACCGTCGACTGCGACGTCCTCAGCGTCGACGACTCCTCGTTGAAACTGATCGTCTACACCGCGCCCGCCGGCACCTCCGACGCGCAGGCGCTCGCGCTCCTGTCGACGATCGGCAGCCAGCGCTTCGCGACCTGAGGGCACGAACGGCGCACCGCGTGACGTCCGAACCACGCGAGTTCATACATCGGGACATATAGGGAACGCCCGAACCAGCCGACAAGGACTGGTGTGACCAGAAATCGGATCGTGTGGGCGGGGTACACGCTCGTCTTCGGCTGGCTCCTGGCCGCCGTCGTCCGCGGGCTGGTCGACCCGCACGCCGACCTCGGACCGTTCTTCAGCCGCTTCGTCCACGACGGCGTCCTCGCGATCGCCTGCGTGCTCGCGTTCGCACGGGTGGCCCTGAAGCGCGAGGAACGCCTCGCCTGGGCGCTCATCGCCGCGGGCCTCACCGCCTGGACCGCCGGCGAGATCTACTACACGAGCGTGCTCTGGACGGCGACCGTCGTGCCGCTCCCGTCCCCCGCCGACGTCGGGTACCTGCTCATGCCGCCACTCGTGCTGACCGGGCTCGTGCTCCTCGTCCGCAACCGGATGCACCGGGCGCCGCGGACGCGCATCATCGACGGCCTCGTCGCCGCGCTGGCGATCGGCGCCATCAGCGCGGCCCTGGTCTTCAGCACCGTCGCCGACCAGGCGACCGGCAAGGTCCTGAGCAACGCCGTCGCGCTGGCCTACCCGCTGCTCGACCTCGTGCTCCTGGGGTTCGTGGTCGGCGCGCTTGCCGGGATCGGATGGAGGTTCGACCGTTCGTGGGGCACGCTCGCGCTCGGCGTCGCGCTGTTCTGGGCGGCGGACTCCGTGTACCTGATCCAGACCGCCCACGATGCGTTCGTCTCGGACACGATCATCGACACCGCCTGGTGGATCGGCCTGACGCTCATGTCGGCGGCGGCGTGGATCCCGGCCCAGCGGCAGGAGCGTCTGCGCGCCGGCCTGCGCCTGATCCTCATGCCGCTGCTGTTCGCCTCGACCGGCCTGGCGCTGCTCGTCTACGGCAACATCGCGCACCTCGACTGGCTCGCGACGACGCTCGCCGCCCTGGCGCTCGTCGCCACGATGCTGCGGCTGCTGCTCTCGTTCCAGCTCAACACCCACATGCTCCACCGGTCCCAGGGCGAGGCGATGACCGATGCGCTGACCGGCCTGCCGAACCGCAGGGCACTCGCCCGCGACATCGACACCCTCGATCTCGCCGAGGGCGAGACCCTGGTTCTCGCCCTGTTCGACCTCGACGGGTTCAAGCTCTACAACGACACCTTCGGCCACCCCGCCGGTGACGCCCTCCTCCAGCGCCTCGGCCACGCGCTCGGCAACTTCCTCGACGGCCGCGGGACCGCCTACCGCATGGGCGGGGACGAGTTCTGCGCCCTGATCCGCCCGGGCGACGAGGTCGTCGACCCGATCCTCACCGGCACCGCCGGTGCGCTGAGCGAACACGGTCGCGGGTTCACGGTGACGAGCTCCTACGGGTCGGTGATCCTCCCGCTGGAGGCAGCCGACGCCGACGCCGCCATGAAGCTCGCCGACCAGCGCATGTATGCGCAGAAGAACGCCGGGCGCGCCTCGGCCGGCCGTCAGAGCACGGACGTGCTGCTCCGAGCGCTCGCCGAACGGAGTCCCGGACTCACCGAGCACCTGCAACACGTGACCGACCTCGCCGTCGGGATCGCCCACGAGCTGGCCCTCACCGATGACGAGATCAGTCAGGTGCGGGTCGGCGCGGAGCTCCACGACATCGGCAAGGTCGCCGTGCCCGACGAGATCCTGCACAAGCCCAGCGCGCTCGACGACGACGAGTGGGAGTTCATCCACGGTCACGCGCTCATCGGCGAACGGATCGTCGCCGCAGCCCCCTCGCTGCGACACATCGCCCCGGTCGTCCGCGCCACGCACGAGCGGTGGGACGGCACGGGCTACCCCGACGGTCTCAGCGGCCGGGTCATTCCGGTCGCGGCACGCATCATCGCGGCCGCGGAGGCCTTCGACGCGATGACCCACGACCTCCCCTACCGTGCCCGCATGACGACGGAGGCCGCGTTCAGCGAGCTGCGCGCCTGCGCCGGGACGCAGTTCGACCCGGTCGTCGTGAGCGCGCTGCTCAAGGTCGAGCAACGTGCGCGCGAGGCCGCGCCGGCGGGGTCCGCCGCCTCGGCCGCTCGGCCGGTGCGCTGAGAGACCGCCGGTATCAGCTCGTCGGGGTCGCGAGGCGCTCCAAGCGTTGTGGGCCGTGGTCGTTCGTCCTACGGTGCGGCCCATGCGGCGCGAACTCCCGGCCCACGACCTCTCGTCGCGCGAGTCCCATCGACTCCTCACGGCGTCGGTGCTGCCGCGGCCGATCGCGTGGGTGTCGACCCGCAGCCGTGACGGCATCGACAACCTCGCGCCGTACTCGTTCTTCACGGCCGTGTCGTCGGATCCGCCGGTGCTGCAGTTCTCGTCGATCGGTCTCAAGGACACGGTCCGCAACATCCTCGACACGGGCGAGTTCGTGATCTGCGTGACGACGCTCGACCTGATGGAGCAGGTCAACGCGACCGCCGAGTACGTCGCGCCGGACGTCGACGAGTTCGCGCTGGCCGGGCTGCGCCGAGAGGCCAGCGCGGCGGTGCGCCCGGCGCGCGTCGCCGGGGCGCCGGTCGCGTTCGAGTGCCGGATGCGATCGGTGTGCGAGATCGGCAACGGCCACGTCGTGATGGGCGACGTGGTCCACGTCGCCGTGGCGGAGTCGGTCGTGGGCGACGACGGTCTCCCGGACGCCGAGCTGATGCGACCGGTGAGTCGGCTGGGCCGGAACGAGTGGGCCGGCCTCGGCGACCTGCGCCGCCTGTACCTTCCCCGCCCCGCGCGAGCCTGACCGGGCCGGTCGCGTCTGCGCAGTTTCGTTGCAGTTCTGCGCACCCGTTGCGCAGTTGGGTCGACAGGCTCCGGGCATGGACCAACTCGCACACATCAAGGACCTCGTCTTGCGGATGGAGGACCTCACCTTCGAGGGCGGCCTCCCGCCGTTCGATCGCGTCAGGCTCACCACCGGAGCGCATGGTGGCGACGAACTCTGGTTCCTCTGGGAGGAACGGAAGCTGTGCGTCGTGGTCGAGCTCTCCGACGGCCCGGAGCAGCTCGCGCGCCTGCTGCAGCTTCGCCCAGGACGCCGGGCGGT
>JAVHXX010000180.1 GCA_031119595.1 Patulibacter sp.
TCCGCACGCCACGCGAGCGGCACACGGCCTCGAGGAGGCGCTCGATCTCGCCCTGCCACACGTTCACGACCGGCGACCCCTCGATCGCCGGCGAGGTGACCGGGAACCGGACCTGCGCGGCGAAGTGGAACGGCGCCTGCACGATCGCATCGGCCGGCGCGTCGACGGGGCCGGTGGGCAGGTAGCCGCGCCGGCGGAGCAGCTGGAGCGCGCGGGCCTGCAGCGTGCCCGCCTTCGGGTGGTCGATCACGTCGGCGTTGGCCTCGACGAGCGTGACCTCCACCCCGTGCAGCGCCAGCTCCGAGGCGACCAGCAGCCCGACCGGCCCACCACCGACGACCACGACGTCCGCGTGGTCGCCGGAGGACGCAGCGTGGCTCACCACTGCACGGGCAGCGACTGCGGACGCCGCAGGCCGGTCCCGAACCACCACGCGACCTCGTCCGGCTCGACGGCCAGCCGCAGGCTCGGGAACGACTCGACGAGCCGGCCGAGGATCGCCCGGAGTTCCAGACGCGTGAGCGCGGCGCCCATGCAGTGGTGCACGCCGTACCCGAACTGCAGGTGGCGGGTCGGCGGGCGGTCGAGGCTGATGACGTCGGGATCGGGGAAGACCGACGGGTCGCGGTTCGCCCGGACGACGTCCGGGTAGACGACCGTGCCCGCGGGGAGCTCGCCGTATTCCGTGACGAGCTCACGGGTCAGCAGTCGCGGGAACGTCCCGGGCGTGCCGAGCGGCATGAGGCGCAGCACCTCCTCGATCAGCACGTCCACACTCGCCGGGTCGCGGACGAGGCGGTCGTAGATCGCCGGTTGGGCGAGCGCGACGAAGGCGGTCTTCGTCGCCATGGTCACGATGTTGTTGTCGCCGCCGAGGACGATGCCCATCACGATCCCGCGCACATCGACTTCGTCAACCGGCGGGTCCAGCTCGGCGCCGCGGCGCATGTACTGGGCGGTGAGTCCCTCCTCGTCGCGCTCGACCTCGCCGCGCACGTGCGCGCTCACGTAGCCGTAGAGCTCCTCCCAGGCGACGCCGATGCCGGGAATGTCGTCGCGGTCGGCGATCTGGATGGTCCGGCCGAGGTCGTGCATCCACCGGTGACGCTCGACCGGGATCCCGAGCAGTTCGCAGACGACCTGCGACGGCACCGCCGAGAACAGCGAGCCGACGAGCTCCGCCGGCGCCGTGCCGTCCTGGAGCGCCGTGATGCGCTCGGTGACCACGCGGTCGACGATCGGCCGCAGCCGCTCCGTGCCGTGTGCGCTGAAGTCCTGGGCGATGAACGTCCGCATGCGACCGTGGTGCGGTTGGTCGAGGTTGATGAGGACCTCGGGCGCCCAGATCGTCGGCATGAACGACGGCCCACCCTCGACGTTGCACTCGGCGCGGCTCGAGGTCGCGTCGCCGAGGATCGTCATGACGTCGCGGTAGCTCGACAGGTGCACGGCCTCGTGGCCGCTGGGGAGACGGATCCAGTCGATCCCGTCGCGGGTGCCGAGCGCCTCGTACGGCGGCGGCGTCTCGATGTGGGGAACGTCGCGGACGGTCGGCGGTGCGGCGTCGATGGTGCTCATCGGGTCCTCGATTCGGCGGTCGCCGCGGCGCGCTCGTGCGCCGCGGGGTCGGTGGTCGTCGTCGGGGTGGTGTGGGTGGTGTTCGCGGCGGTCGCGGCGGCTTCGCCGGCCGCGAGGCCCTCGAGCGGGGCAGTCGCCTCGTCCGGGTCCGCGCTGTCGATGCCGACCGCGGGGATGGCCGGGCCGGGGCGAAGGAGCCAGGTCGTGATCGCGGCCAGCAGCAGCGCGGCCACGATCAGGACCGCGAGGACCACGTGCAGGCTGTGGTCGTAGGCGAGACGCAGGGTCTGCTGGAGCGCCGCCGGATCCGCGGCACCGGCCGCGGCGTCGAGCCGGCCGGTCGCGACGTCGCCGGCGATCGCGGAGACGTCGGCGCCTCGGCCCAGCACGGCGTGCACGTCGGCGGTGATCCGGGACGCGATCAGCGAGGCGAGCAGCGACCCGTACGCGGCGACGGCGATCGCCTCGCTCCCGAGCCGGGACGTGTTCACGAGCCCGGCCGCCATGCCGGAGCGTGAAGCGTGCACGCGGCCGATCGCCTGCCCGTCGACGAGTCCGACCCCCAGACCGAAGCCGGCGCCGATGCTCACCATCCCGGGCGCCGCGACCCACACGCTCGCTCCCGGGCCCAGCAGCAGGAGCAACGCCGGGCCGGCGACGAGCAGCACCAGGCTCACCACGATGACCTGCCGCGGCGTCGCCCCGCGGGCGACGGCGGCACCGGCGGCGACCGGGGCGAGGAACACCGGCACGGTCATGAGGAGCATCTGCACGCCGGCGGTGGCGGTCGAGTCGCGCCAGACCACGCTCATGTAGGTCGGGAGGTAGGTCAGGAGCGTCACGAAGCCGATCGCCGCGACGACCGGCACGAGGATGAGCCCGACGAGCTGACGGTCGCGCAGGAGGGCGAGGTCGAGCAGCGGGTGGGCCGCGCGGCGTTCGACGCGCGCGAAGGTGGCGAGCAGCGCGACCGCCGCGGCCGCGACGAGCAGCGTCTGCGGACTCCCCCACCCCCACTGGCTCGCCTGGACGATCGCGACAATGAGGAGCAGCAGCCCGAGCACGAAGCTGAGCGAGCCCGGCCGGTCGATGGTGGCGTCGGTACGCAGGTGCGGCTCGTCGCCGGCCGACCACCATGCGAGGGCGAGCACGATCGTGCCCGTGATCGCGCCGACGGCGAAGAACGCCTGCCAACCGAACGCGTCGACGAGTACGCCGGCGATGGTCGGCCCGATGCCGAGGCCGATGCCCGCCGCCGTGCCGAGCAGCGCGAACGCGCGCCCCTGCGCGGCGCCGGTGAACCGCACGCTCAGCAGCGCGCTGCCACACGCGAAGATGGCGGCGGCACCGACGCCCGCAAGGGCGCGCGCCACGTCGAGGACGAGGATGTCGCCGGCGACGGCGCTCAGCACGGACGCGGCGAGGAACAGGCCGACGCCCACCGCGAAGCCGCGCTGCCGTCCGAAGAGGTCGGCGAGGGAGCCCGCGAGGAGCGTCGACGCCGCGAACGCGAGGTTGAAGGCATTCACCACCCACTGCAGCGAGGTGACACCGGCGTGGGTGTCGGCGGCGATCGCCGGCAGGGCCACCCCCGACCCCGAGACGGCCGTCGGCACGGTGACGCACGCGAGCAGCACCGCGATGAGGAGGACGGCGTCGCGCCGCGCCCGGTCGGTCGTGGCTGCCGCGGCAGCCGGTGAGGTGATGCTGGTCATGCGTCGTCCGTCGGTTCGTGGGGATCGGGTCAGTGGGCCGCGCTGAACGGGCAGGCCGCGGCGGCCGGCTCGGCGAGGAGCGCCGTCAGCGCCTCGCGGGTCTGCTCGGCGCTCGTGAACGTGATCGCGCGCCAGCCGGCGAGCCGCGCGCCGTCGCCGTTCTCCGTGAGGTCGTCGATGAGGATGTGCTCGTGCGGCGGGGCGCCGGCGAGCTGCGCGGCCCGCGCGAAGATCGACGGATCCGGCTTGCGCAGGCCGACCTCGCTCGAATCGACGACGAGCTCGGCGAGGTCGTCGATCTGCGCCACGGCGCGCCAGTGCGGAGCCCACTCGACGACGTTGTTCGTGAGAACGGCGACGCGGACGCCGTCGTCCTTGAGCTCCGCCATGAGTTCGCGGACCCCGGCCTGCGGCTCTTCCCCCGCGAACCACTGCTCGCCGAAGGTCTCGAGCTCGGCCCGCGAGAGGTCGAGGCCCGGATCGCGGAGGCCGAGATGGCGGCGCAGGTCGGCGCCCCACTGCGCCTCGGTCAGCAGCCCCAGCTCGATCGGGGCGAGCGCGGGCAGCCCGAACCGCTCCTGCGCGGCGTCGGCCATGGCCTGCTTGAGGGCCGCCGGGCTGATGCCGGTCTTGCGCTCGTAGCCGAGGAAGAGCTCCTCGATCGGTGCGGAGAGCACACCCCCGAAGTCGAACCACACGACCGGGTCGCCGCTGGATGCGTGGCCGTACGCCGCGCTCATGCCGCCACCGCCCCGAACGCCGCGAAACTGCACGCCACCCCGACCGAGGCCTCGGCCTCGGCGATCGGGACGCCGTCCTGGGTGATGCGGAGGCGGACCTCACCGCCGCCACCGTCGCGCGGGGCGACGACCTCGGCGCTGGCGCGGGTCGGCAGCTCGAATTCGCCGAAGCGGGTGAACGCCACCTGCGCGCGGTCGAGCGTGAGCCGGGCCGGGGAGTATCCGACCCGCTCGTGGACGGCGACGAAGGCGGTCTGGCGGAGCGCTTCGAAGATCAGCATCCCCGGCACGTGGTCGAGCTCGTGGTCGAAGAGGGCGGCGTGGCCCCGATCGACGAGCACCTCGGCGTCGACGCCCGTCGCGGTGTGTCGGAGGTCGCCGAGGACGACGTTCTGCGCGTGCCCGCGGCCGACGGAGGCCGGCTGGAGGCTCCGGGGCAGCGCCGGGAGCGGTCGCCCCTCGACGCCGAGCGCCTCCCTGCCGCGTGATCGCACGCGATCCCAGGCGCCGCCGGGCATCCATTGGATCGCCATGGTCTCCGTGAAGACGACCTGGTCGCCAAAGCTCACCCTCATGTCGAAGGTGAGCCCTACGAGGTCGTCGCCGCGGCGCTTCTCACCGACGGCCTCGACCGTCACGTGCGCCTGCGCCGGCGCGGCGCCGATGAGCAGGCCGGGCCGGTCGGCGACGGCGAACTCGCCCGTGCCGAAGACGAACTTCTGGTCACGCCCGACGCCGAAGTAGTGGTGCGTGACGAGGATCGACGCCTGCCGGCACATTTCCAGGAGCAGGAGCGGGTCGTAGCTCGGCGCCGCCGCGAGGTGGTCGCTGAAGTAGGCGTGGGTCCGTGGGAGCTGCGCGGCAAGCGCGAACCGGCCGTCGGCGAGCTGCGCGTGATCGGTGAGGAACACCTCGCAGACCGCGGCGCGGTGCACGAGCGATCGCTCGACCGTCGTCGAGAACGACAGGTCTCCGGCGGGGCCGGGCTCGGGGAGAACGGGTCGGAGCGTGGATGTGGTCATGTGGCGGTCACCGGTCGCATGGAAGGGCGGCGACCTCCACGACACCAGCGGCCAGCTGGTTGCGCCATCACACCGACGCACGAGGGGACAAACAAACCCTTTCGGTCGTGACACCGCGCACGGAAGCCACCGATCGGGCCCCCTGTGTGGACCAGTCGGCCCGGGAACGCTCCGCCGCGCACCTACACTCCCGCCATGGAGCCGCTCCATCTCAAGGTGCTGCAGGAAGTCGCGGCTCGCGGCTCGATCGCGGCCGCCGCGGATGCGCTCGGCTACACGCCGCCGGCGGTCTCCCGGCACCTGATGATCCTCGAGCGCGACGTCGGCCACACCCTCGTCGACCGCACCCCGAAGGGGGCCGTCCTCACCGCCGCGGGCACGGCGTTGCTCGTCCACGCGGACCGCATCCTCGGCCAGATCGAGGCGGCCCGCGCCGACATGGCCCGCCTCGGCGAGGCCGACCACCGCACGGTGAAGGTCGCGACGTTCCGCGGCGCGCTCCTCACTTTCATGCCGGACGCCGCCCGGCGGATCCGCGAGCTGCCCGACGACGTCGAGCTCGGGGTCGAGGTTCGTGACGCCGTCGATGCGCTGCGCGCGGTGCGACAGGGTTCGGTCGACATCGCCCTCGCGAACGAGCAGGTGGTCACGTCGCCGGGCGACGGCGTCGTGATCGCGCCGCTCATGGAGGACGAGCTCGTGTGCCTCCTCCCCGCCGACCACGCCCTCGCGGCCGGTGGCTCCGTGCCACTCGAGGCGCTGTCGGGCGAGTCGTTCGCGCTCGGCGGCCGCCCGGGTTGCCCGACCGACGCCCAGTTCCGCACGGCCTGCCGGGGGATCGGCTTCACCCCACAGGAGAGCTACTCGAACCAGGACCACGAGGTCGCCTTCGGGCTCGTGGCCAGCGGCCTCGCCGTCTCCGTGGTCCCGCGGCTCGCCGTGCCGCCGCCGCGGCATCTCGAGGGCGTGGTGCGGCTGCCGTTCCGCGAGCCGCTCGTGGTGCGCATCGGGATGATCACCCGCGAGACCGACGCCGCGTCACGCTCGCTGCAACTCGCCAGCCGGGCCCTGCGGGCCGCGGCCGTCGACTACGTCGGCAGTGCCGGCCTCCAGGATGCGCCGGCGGGCGGCGAGCTCGGCCGGCCGCCAGCCGCGGTGGGGTAGCGCGTCCAGCAGGAGCTGCGTGTACGGCGCGCGCGGCCGTTCAATCACGTCGGCGGCGGTGCCCGATTCGACCACCCGGCCGCGGTGCAGCACCACGACCTCGTCCGCGAGGCGTGCCACGACGCCGAGGTCGTGGGTGATGAGGAGCAGCGCGAGGCCGAGCCGATCGCGGAGCGATTCCAGCAGCGCGAGGATCTGACCGCGGACTTCCGGGTCGAGCGCGGAGGTCGCCTCGTCGAGGACCAGCAGGCTCGGGTCGAACGCGAGGGCGCGGGCGATCGACACGCGCTGGCACTGTCCGCCGGAGAGTCCGGCCGGGCGGCGGGCCGCCGTCGCCTCGTCGATCCCGACGAGGCCGAGCAGGCCTTTCGCTTCGGCGGAGCGCGCCGCGCGGGGCACGCCGGCCGCGCCGAGGGCCCGCTCGACGGCGCGTTGCGCCGTGAGGCGAGGATCGAGCGAGAGCCGCGGGTCCTGGAAGACCATCTGAACGGCCGTGGGCCGGCCACGGAGGCCGCTGGGTCGGTCGATCGCGCCGGTATCTGCCCGGTCGAGGCCGGCGACGATCCTCGCGAGCGTCGACTTCCCGGAGCCCGACCCGCCGACGAGTGCGAGGGTGGTGCCCGCCCCGATCGACAGGGAGACGTCGTCGAGGGCCCGGTGCCCGGCGTAGCTGCGGGAGACGTGCTCGCAGACCAGGACCGGCTCGGCGTGCCGCAGCCGTGGCGTGGTCGGCGACGTCCGCTGCGCGGTCGCTCGCGAGGCGGCGAGGAGCGCGCGGGTCGCGGGGTGCCGTGCAGCGGTGCCGAGCCCCGCAGCCGGGAGCGTTTCGACGATCCGGCCTTCGTCGAGCACGGCGATGCGATCGGCCACCGCGACGGCGAGGTCGAGGTCGTGGGTCACGAAGAGAAGCCCGAAGGCGCGGTCCGCACGGGCACGGTCGAACGCGGCGATGACCTCGGCCTGGGAGAGGACGTCGAGGGAGGCCGTGGGCTCGTCCGCGATCACGACCGCCGGATCGCCCGCGAGCGCCGCGGCGATCTGCACCCGCTGCAGCATCCCGCCGGACAGTTCGTGCGGATACCGGCCGAGGAGACCGTGCGGATCGGGGAGTCCGACCTCCGCGAAGAGACGGGCCGCCTGCTCGGCGGCGACCGCGGGATCGACCCCGCGCGCGATTGCGGCCTCGGTCGCGAAGTCGCCCACCGTGCGGACCGGGTTCAGCGCGGCACGCGGATCCTGCAGCACGACCGCGAGGTCGTGGAGGCGCGTGCGCCGCAGCGCCTCGGCGTCGGCGCGGTCGGTGATCGCGTCGCCGACGACCACGCCACCACGGACGTCCCAGGTCGGCGGGAGCAGCCCGAGGACGGACTGGATCGTGATCGACTTGCCGGCCCCGGAGCGACCGAGCAGGGCGACGGTCTCGTTCGTGCCGACGCGCAGGTCGAGACCGCGCACCAGGAGGTCGCCGCCGGGACGCGTCGTGACGTGGAGGTCGTGGAGCTGGAGGGCGGTCATGACGAACCTGCGCGGCCTTCGAGATGGGCACCGAGCCGGTCGCCGAGCACGCCGACGGCGACGACCACGGCGAGGAGGGCGAGCGACGGGGCGACGGTCGGGAGGAGTACGCCCTGGAGGAGGGCGTCGCGGCCGTCGTTGACCATCGCGCCCCAGTCCGCGGCCGGTGGGACCACGCCGACGCCGAGGAACGACAGGCTTCCGAGCGCGATGATCGCCCGGCCGATGTCGATCGCGGCGCGTGCGAGGATCAGCCCGGCGAGGTTCGGCAGCACACCCGTGAGCGCGATCCGCGGGGCACGCCAGCCGTGGAGGCGATAGGCGGCGACGTACGGTCGGGTGAGCTCGCCAACCGTCGCGGTCCGCACGACGCGTCCCATCGCCGGGGTGAGCCAGATCGCGATCGCGACCGCCGGACCGACGACGCCCGGCCCGGTGCGGGCGGCGATCACGAGCGCGAGGAGCACGCCGGGCAGCGCGAGCGTGAGGTCGAGCGCACGGCTGATGAGCGTGTCGACGAGGCCGCGGCGCCAGCCGGCGGCGAGCCCGAGCAGCGTGCCGGCGACGGTCGAGATCGACACGACCACGAGCGGGATCAGCAGACTCGGCTGCGCACCGTGGACGAGGCGCGCGTAGACATCACGGCCCTGCTGGTCGGCGCCGAGCCAGTGGGCGGGGCTCGGACCGGCCAGGGTTGCGGACAGGTCGACGGCGCTCGGGTCGGGGGCGATCCAGCGAGCCGTGACGGCCGCGAAGACGGCGACGCCGAGCG
>JAVHXX010000181.1 GCA_031119595.1 Patulibacter sp.
ATGGTGAGCGGGTAGTGCGTGCGGGCGCCTGCACCGGCCGTGCTCGCGGTGGTGATCGAGGGCGCCTTGGCCGAGGAGGTGGAGGTGCTGCCGCCGTCGCCACAGGCGACGAGGGTGGAGGTGGCTGCCGCCGCGGCTGCGGCGAGCAGGAGGGAGCGTGCGTTCACGCCGTGTCCTTCGATCTGGGACCCGTGCGCGGGGACCGTTGTGCGTGATCCGGACGCACACGCGCAGGGACGCGGCGGCCGCAAGCCAGCAGGTCTTCGGACTCGGATTCATCCGGGCGGGGCGCCTTCCCAGATCCCGGGGGATCCAGTGGCCGATGCCTCGCCCGTCCTCCTCACCGCTGCGCGTCAGTTCCGGTCTTGCACCGGATTCCCTGACCCAACATCACGTGGGTTCGACTGGCTCGCGGCGCACCATAACGGACGCGCGCCAGCGAGCGCGGCTGCCGATGCGAGTCGCCGCGACGCGCGTGGCGCCCCGCCGCCCGCAGTAGCGGACCGCGGTCCGCTAGCCTCGCGGCCATGGCCAAGCTCACCGTCATCATCGCCTCGACCCGTCCCGGACGCGCCGGTCTGCCGATCGGCGAATGGTTCGTGCGGTCCGCGAAGGCGCACGGCGGATTCGAGGTGGAGGTCGTCGACCTGGCCGAGCTCGCGCTGCCGCTCATGGACGAGCCGAACCATCCGCGTCTGCAGCGTTACGAGCACGACCACACGAAGGCGTGGAGCGCCGTGATCGACGCGACGGACGCCGTCGTGGTGGTCACCCCCGAGTACAACCACTCGTACACCGCGCCGCTGAAGAACGCCATCGACTACCTCCACAACGAGTGGAAGTACAAGCCGGTCGGGTTCGTCTCGTACGGCGGCGTCGCCGCGGGCACCCGCGCCGTGCAGGCGCTCAAGCCGGTCTTCGACGTCCTCAAGGCGACGCCGGTCACCGAGGCCGTGAACATCCCGTTCCACGCGCAGTTCATCGACGAGGACGGCGTGCTCCAGGCCAACGAGGTGATGGAGGAGGCCGTCGTGCTGATGCTCGAGGAGCTGCGCCGGGTCGAGACGGCGCTGCGGCCGCTCCGGGCCGCCTGACGACGTCGCGCGTCCCCCGGTCGACACGGACGGGGCTCGGGTACGCGCCATCCCGACCGTGCTGATGCGCACTGATGGCCCGGAATGTCGGGCGTTTCGAGCCGAAACGTGGGTCCTTGGACCGGTGGGCCAAACGAGCGGCGTTCGGTTTGGCCGCGTGGAGGAGTGGCCGCACGGATTCCGGCCTACCGTGGTGTCCACGGGGAATCTCCAGACCCCCGACATTGTGGCGTAGGCGGCCGGACCCGGTCGCCGACCACAGCCCCGCCGGGCCGCGTAGAGGGACACTACGCGGCCCGGCTTTTTTCGTGCAACCGGCCCGCGGAGCGCGCGAGCTTCCTAGGCTCCCGGGTATGGGACGCACCGGACTCGCCCTCCTGCTCACCGCGCTCGTCGCGGGCACGGCCGGATGTGGATCGTCGTCGGACGACGGCCGCATCTCGGACGCCTCGACCCAGACCCCGGACGTCGCCGCCGACGTCACCCCGACGCCGACCGCCACGGCCACCTCGCCGGCGTCCACGACGCCCGCCACCTCGCCGGGCTCGACCTCGCCCTCCGGCGGCGTGTCGACCGACGACCCCGGTCAGGGCATCGAGGGCAACGGCACCCCGGGCTCGAACGCCGGCGCCGGATCGAGCAGCGGGTCGGCCTGCGCGAGCGCGAACCTGAAGGCGTCACTCGACTTCACGACCGGCGGCGGTGCCGCGGGCTCGACCACCGGCAACCTCGTGCTCACGAACACGGGCAGCAGCTCGTGCACGCTCTACGGCTACCCGGGCGTGTCGTTCGTCGACGGTGGCGGCAAGCAGCTCGGCGCCGCGGCCGCACGCTCCGGCGCGGCCGCGAAGACCGTCACCGTGCGCGCGGGCGACGCCGCCTTCGCCGAGCTGAAGATCGCCGACGTCCTGAACTACGACGACGCCACCTGCGGCCGGACCACCGCGACGGGCTTCCGCGTGTACCCACCCGGCGAGAAGGCCGCGCTGTTCGTCGAACGCAGCACGAAGGCGTGCACGAAGGACGTCGCCGTGCTCACCGTCGGACCGGTGAGCACGGACGGCTAGTCCCTCGCGGCGGCGTCAGCTGCCGGTGTTCGCGTCGGTGAAGTCCGAGAGCGTCGTGCTCGAGATCTCGGGCTGACCGTTGTTCTGCTTCTTGGCGGCCGTGAGCACGTCGAGGTGCTGGTAGCCCGGGGCGATCACGTACGGGTCGACCGGCTTGGAGCCGTCGGCGACGACCACGCCGCCACCGGCGAGGACCGTGAACCGCGGCTTCTTCTCGGTCGCGCGCGGGTAGATCGCGTTCGCGAGGGTGCCGTTGCGGTTGCCCTGGGCCAGCAGGGACGTCTCGAGGAGCAGGCGGATCGGGAAGTAGTTCTCGGTCAGGTTGAGCGGACCCTCGTTCACCGCGCGGGCGAACTGGATGTCGTCGGTGACCTCCTCACCCGGCGACGTGACGCCCGCGGCACCGGCCGGGAGGTCGTCGTAGTTGCGCCACGTGGAGAGCTGCTGGTTCTTCTGCTCGATCGGCATCACGAGCGGGCCCTTCGTGACGAGCTGGCCGAGGATCGGCACGTTGGCGCCCTGTGACGGGAGCAGGTTCGTGCGCAGCGGGGCGCCGTCGAAGTAGCCGAAGCTCGACCGCACGAGGCCGTAGGCGGCGCCGTTGTCGTCCATGATCTGGCCGAAGAGGGCCATGTTCGTGTAGCGGTAGTTGCGCACGGACGCCTTCGAGTTCACGTAGGCGCCGAGGTCCGGGGAGCCGGCGAGATGGAGGAAGTCCTCCATGTGCTTGTCGCGCGGGACCTCCGAGACGAGCTTCGTGGCCTCGTCGTCCGGGTGGTCCTCGGCGAGGTAACTGATCATCTCGAGCGCGTTCATCGACTCGGGGTTGATGCCGATCAGGTCGACGTGCCGCGGCACGAGGCCGGACTTGATCGCGGCGATGGTCGCGCCGCTGGCGGTCTTCAGCACGCCCGCGCCGAACTTCGACAGCAGCGACGACGTGGCGGTGTTGCCCTTGACGAGCGAGCCGCCGTCGAGGGAGGTGTCGAAGCCGAAGAAGCCCGCGCACTGCCGGTAGCCGGCGTCGGTGGTGGTGGCCGGGTTCCCGTCGAAGTCCCAGCCGGCGAAGATCTCGGTGATCGGGCCGCCGAGCGAGTGGCCGCCGCAGATCACGTGCTTCTCGCGCCACGCCTGGTTCGGGAGCTCGTTCGTGAGGATCGCGTACTCGTCGTTCACCGTCTGCGCGACGCCGAGGTCACCGAGGACGCGGTCGTCCGGGTCGAACCCGCCGAAGGTCTTGCCGTCGACGGGCTTGCCGCGGTAGTAGTAGTCGATCGCGACCTCGGGGTTCTGGGCCTTGATGGCGGCGTCGGTGCCGGTGTGGTCCTCGAGGCAGTTCGACCGGCGGTCGATGCCCCACACCTCGATGTGCTTGCCGGCGGCGGCCGAGTCCTCGATGGCGTTGCGGGCGACGGCGTCGAAGGCGGTCGCGCCCTCCACGAGGCCCGGCTGCAGGATCACGACGGCGTCGGCCTGGGTCGGATCCGACGGGCCGGACGCCGAACGCCAGCGCTCGTAGGAGATCCAGTCGCAGGCAGCGGGGTGCGCCACGGCGGTCGACGGGAGCGGCACCTTGAGGCTCACGACGCTCGAGAGGACGTCGGTCTGGGGCGACGCCGAGACGATCGGGGTGACGGTGCGCTGCACTGCGGCCGAGGCGAGGCCCGGGGCGGCGAGCGCGCCCACGGCGAGCGCCGCGATCGCGGCGGGGGCGGCGCTGGGCCGACGGAATCGTGGTGACACGCGAACTCCTCAGGGTGGCCCGCGGGGACGCGCGAGCCGGTCGGGACAGGTGGACAGTATCAATCGCACCCAACCAGAACACGGAATGTTTCTCTTGAAGTGAACCACCTTCCAGTCGCTGCCGGGGCTCTAGGATCTGCCTGTGGACACAGCGACCGAGTACCCGATCGACGGGCCGCTGATCGCGGAGGTCTACCGGCTCGGTCCCGGGGGTGAGACGGCCGAGCTGCCGCGCCACCGCCACGACCTCACGCGCGAGCAGGTCGAGACCACGCAGAAGGCGCGGATCATCCTCGCCACCGCGCAGGTGGTGGTCGACCGGTCGTACGCGAAGGCGTCGACGCGCGAGATCATCAGCGCCGCCGGGGTGTCGACGAAGACCTTCTACGCGCATTTCGCCGGCAAGGAGGAGGCATTCCTCGCCGGGTTCACGCTCATGGACGGCGTGATGCTCGGCCTCGCCGAGCGGCCGATCTCCACCACGCAGCCCCGGACCGACCTGCGCAACCACGTCCGCGCTTCATTGGAGCAGCTCGCGGCGTGGCCGCTGTTCACGCGGATGCGGTTCATCGAGGGGCCGGCGGCCGGGCCGATCGCCCTCGAGCGGCGCGCGGCGATGATGCGCAGCACCGTCGAGGTCTTCGCCCGCGCGATCGGCGAGGCCCGCGCTCGCGACGACCGCGTCGGCTCGCCGAGCCTCGGGGCGATCACCGTCCTCAACACCGGCCTGCGCGACCTCATGGCGCAGTGGGTCGTCGACCACGGCCCGGAGACGCTCCCCGAGCTCGCGCCCGTGATGGTCGAGGCGATCGAGCGGTTCTGCTTCCAGGATCCGCCGGACTACGTCGACGGGGAATAGGGCGATCGGGCCGCCGGATGCGGCCCGTCACGGGGCGCGCGGCAGGGTGCGGAGCATACGCCGGAAGTGGTCCGCTGTGTCCACCGAAACGTTTCGCGTCGCCGTGAGTTGTGGCGCATATGTCTCCCATCATCGCCCGCCGTCTCGCCCTCTCCGGTGCCCTCTTCGCCGGGGTCGGGGCGCTCGCCTCACAGGGGCTCGCCGGTGCGGCCGTCGCACCCACCACACCGCCTGCGGCCCTGCCCACGGGGTGGAGCCAGGTCCGTCTGCCGGTGCCCGAGGGCTCGGCCGGGACGGCCCGGGTCGCCGCCGCGCAGAACGGCCGCGCACTGGCGACCTGGGATGTCTCGCCCGTGAAGACCGGCCAGACCGACCGCGGCGCGGTCGCCGTGGTGACCGGTGGTGGCACCACGCTCGCGAACGTCGTCGATCTCAACTGGGCCGTCGCGGCGGTGCCCGTCGTCGATGCCACCGGGCGCGGGGTCGTGCTCGGCGGCCGGTCGGTCTACACGCAGCGCACCGGCCTCGGATGGGCGACGGTGTCGAAGCAGGGTGCCGTCTCGGCGCGGCGCGTGTTCACGAAGGCCGACCTCGCCCTCGGCCAGTCGGTCGCGCTCGCCGGGAATGCGCGCGGTGACGCCGTCGCGGCGTGGATCGAATACACCGGCGACGGCACCGCGGCGGTGCGGGCCGCGATCCGCCCCGCCGGAAAGGCGTTCCGCGCACCGGTCACCCTGTTCGCGAAGGCCGACTCGGACGCGGACGGCGTCGCCGCCGCGATCGACGGCACGGGACGCATCGGGATCGCCTTCGGGGCGCGCCTGGCCGGGGCGTCGTCGTCGGGACGGCGGGTGTTCGTCGAGACCGGATCGGTGAAGGCGAAGGCCTTGTCGAAGCCGATCGTCGCCGGGCCGCAGGAGGGCAATGCCCGGATCGCGGCGTCGTTCGCGAAGGGCGGCCGCCTCGACCTCGCCTGGGGTTCGCAGCTGGCCGGCGAGGAGGCCGACGGCCCCTGGGTCGTCCGCGCGACCTCCCTCGGGCGGTCCGCGCACGCCATCGAGGACGTGCAGCTCCTCGACGACGGCGTGAAGGACGTTCCCCGCGGCGGTCCGCAGATCGTCCCGGGTCCGGGTAGCTCGTCGATCGTCGCCTGGAACGCGGTCGACGCGAAGGGCACGCACCCGGTGCGGATCGCGGTGAGCAACCCGTTCGGGCAGTACGGCAAGCCGCAGACGCTCACCGACGAGGGTGCGCTCGGCGGGCTCGTGGTGCGTTCCGACGGCACCGCCCTCGCGACGCTCGCGACCGACGAGGGGTCCGAGCGGCCCATGGACCTCGCCACCTCGACCCGCTCGGTCGGCGCGAAGTTCGCCGCCCCGGCGCCGCTGACCACCGTCGTGCGCAGCGACGGCTGGTACTCCACGCCGACCGGATCGCAGCCGCCGGCCCCCGCGCTGCTGCCCGCCGCCGGGATCGTCCCCGTGAGCGCGCTCGTCGCCTGGGTCGAGCAGCCTGCGGGAGCGGGGAGCCCGGAGCTCGTGGTGGCGAAGCGGGTGCTGGGGTCGTGAGCGAGGCCGCGGCCGGCCGGCGCGGATCGGGCCCGGTCGGGTCCGATCCGCTCTCGCGCCGCTAGCGTCGCGGCCATGACCGCGCCTTCGCCCTCCTCCTCGGACCTGGCCGCCACGGTGGCGGGCCTGATGCCGCAGCTCCGCCGCGACCTCGAGACGCTCGTGCGGATCCCGTCGGTGTCGGGCGCGGACCAGCCGGCCGCGCCGATCCTCGAGGCGGCAGGCGCGGTCGGTGACCTGCTCCGTGAGGTGGGCGTGCAGCACGTGCGCACGCTCGACCTCCCGGGCACGAACCCGGTCGTGCTCGGCGAGATCCCGGGGCCCGAGGGCGCGCCGACGGTGCTGCTCTACAGCCACTACGACGTCGTCTCGCCCGGCGACCTCGACGAATGGCACAGCGATCCGTTCGACCCGACCGAGCGCGACGGCGCGATCTTCGGGCGCGGCACCGCGGACACGAAGGCGAACATCGTTACCCACCTCGGTGCGCTGCGTGCCTGGAACGGCACTCCGCCGGTCGGCATCAAGGTCGTGATCGAGGGCGACGAGGAGACCGGCGGCGCGGCGTTCACGGAGTACCCGCCGACCGACCCGGAGCTGTTCGCCGCGGACGTCCTCATCATCGCCGACGCCGGCAGCGTCGAGCCGTGCGTGCCCACGCTGACGGTGGCGCTGCGCGGCGTGGCCGAGGTGTTCGTCGAGGTGCGCACGCTCGCGTCCGCGAAACACAGCGGCATGTACGGCGGCGCGGCGCCGGACGCGCTCGTCGCACTGCTCCATGCCCTCGGCACGCTCCACGACGAGCATGGCGACGTCGCGGTCGAAGGGCTGCGCCGCGAGCCGTGGACCGGGGCCGTCAGCACCGAGGAGGAGTTCCGCGCGCTCACCGAGATCGTCGGCGACACGCCGCTCATCGGCACCGGCGACCTCGGCTCGCGGATCGTGTCCGGGCCCGCCATCACGGTCGTCGGGATCGACGCGCCGCCGGTCGACCGCGCGGTCAACGCGGTGTCGCCGTTCGCGCGGGCCAAGCTCAACGTGCGCGTGCATCCCGAGCAGGACGCGACCGAGGCCCAGGATGCCGTCATCGCGCACCTCGCCGCCGTCAAGCCGTTCGGGATCGCGCTCGAGCTCAGCCGGGGCGCGACGGGCAACGGGTTCGCCGCCCGCACCGACAGCCCCGCCTACGAGGCGGCGCGCGAGGCGTGGCAGGGCGCGTGGGAGGCCGACGTGGTGCACGTGGGGATCGGCGGCTCGATCCCGCTCGTCGATGCCCTCCAGCGGGCCGTGCCGACTGCCGACGTGCTGCTCGTCGGCGCCGCGGACGGCCTCGCGAACATCCACGGCCCGAACGAGCGCGTGCTCCTCGACGAGCTCGAGAAGGCCACGCTCGCCGAGGCCGACTTCTTCGGGCGCCTCGCCGCGGCGCATGCCGCCACGCAGGACCTGGCCGCTCGATAGGTCGTCCGCTGCGGGCCGCGAGTGGCGCGGCGCCAGCGCGCGGTGTGCCACGGTGCGTGTCGATGGTCCTGCGCCGCGCCCGCACCGATGCGCCCCGCTGGACCGGCGTGGTCGTCGCGGTGTGCGCGGTGGCCTGCGCCGCCGGGATTGCGGTGTTCGCGTGGGCGGGCGTTGCGCCGCGCGCGACGGACACCCAGCGGTGGTTCGACACGCGCCCGGCCTTCGCCGTGGTGCTGTTCGGCACGGCGCTCGTGGCGTGGGTGGTCGTCGGCACGCACCGCCGGTTCCGGCGGGTGCCGCGGCCGGTCGGTGAGGGCGTCGCGCTCGCCGCAGCGGTTGCGTGGGCGTGCGGGCTGGCGCTCACCCTCGACGACCAGGCGCCAGGGTGGGCCGGCGTGTTCGTCGGTGGGCCACTCATCGGCGTCCTCGTGGCGACGGCATGGTCGGGACGGCCGCTGCTGATGGCGCCGGCGCTCGCCGGGGCATGGCTGGTGGTCGGGCCGATCGTCGCCTACCACCTCATCCACTTCTGGCTGGCACCGCCGACCCACGCCGACCTCTGCACCCAGGGCGGCATGGACTGTTTCGGGCACGGGAGCGAGGCCGACGACGCGGGGCTGCTCGGCGCGGTGTGCCTGCTCTTCTCCGCGGTCGTCGCGGCGCTGCAGACCGCGGCGTGGCTG
>JAVHXX010000182.1 GCA_031119595.1 Patulibacter sp.
GAGGCCGCGACGCTGCCCCGGGCGCGCTCGCATCGCCGCCAAGCGTGAGCAAGGTCTTCGGCGGGCCGATCACGGGCGGCACCTGCAGCACGTCGGCTACGCCGACGAACACCAGTGCCGACACGTACCAGGACTTCTGCGTCGCCTACGACGCCAAGAACGACGAGGGTCCGACGGGCAAGGACCTTTCGAGCGTCGTCGTCGACACGCCGGCCGGCTTCGCCGGCAACGCGGACAAGCTGGCGAACGGGGATCCGGCTCCGCAGTGCACGGACGACCAGTTCAACGTCACGGGTCAGGGCGACGCTGGCTGTGCCGCGAACACGCAGGTCGGTTCGGTCACGGCCAACATCCGAGCGAAGATCAGCGATCGTGCGGCGAACAATGGTGCACTGACCGCGGCGCTTGGCGACCAATACAAGGGCGACGGGGTCGTCCAGCTCGCGCCGACCGGCAAGGTGTACAACCTCACCCACTCCGACAACGAGGTCGCGCGCCTGGGTATCGATCTGTCGCCGAAGGCCGATGTCGTCGGCATTCCGGACGCGGTCGACCAGCCGAACGTGAAGATCATCGTCCGCGTGACGTTGCGCCCGAACCCGGATGTGGGTCTTCGCTCGATCATCACGGGCCTCCCGAAGACCGCTGACGTCAACTTCGGCGGCGGTGCAAGCGGCCTCGTGGTGATCCCGGGTGTGCTCGAACTTCCGCCCGACGAGAAGGGCGACCCGCTGGCGGTCGACGGCTTCGCCCTCACCTTCTTCGGCCCCGCCCACACCGGCACGCAGCCCTTCGCGTTCCTCGGCTCGGACTGCACCGCCGACCAGAACACGCAGATCCGCGCGACGGACGAGACCGGTGGTGCAAGTTCCGCCGACTCGCTGCCGTACCGCCTCACGAACTGCGACAGCGCCTCGATCCCGTTCCTCCCGAGCGCCCAGTACACGACGACCGAGCACCGCCCGGACGTCACCACGGAGACCCAGGTCTACGTCCGCTTCGGCACCTCGAGCACTCCGGGCTACGTGGCCTCGACCGTCAAGAAGACCGTCGTCACGCTGCCTACCGGGCTCTCCTTCTCGGGGCAGATCGCGTCCGGCCCGAACGGTCTCCCGCTCTGCACCGCCGACCAGTTCGCGGTCAACAGCGCCCCCGCGGCGACCTGCCCGGCGGCCACGGCCGTCGGCACGGTGAAGTTCACCTCACCCGTGCTCGCGCACGTCCTCACCGGCAACGCGTACCTCGGGCCGCAGCCGTCGCCCGGCGCCCTGCCCGACCTCTACATCGAAGCGCAGCTCGGCACTGCCGACGATGCGCCGCGCGTGAAGCTGATCGGCAAGCTCACGATCGACAGTCAGAACCGGATCGTCACCACCCTCGACAATCTCCCGCAGGTGCCGGTCTCCGAGTTTGCACTCACGTTCCGCGGCGGTGACCAGTCCGCCGTGGTCACGCCCCCGACCTGCGGCACCACGCAAGGCGCCCTCGGTGCCTACTCGTGGGCGAACGCCGGCACCTCCGTCGATTCGACCCAGAGCTACACCGTCGACCAGGACTGTGACGCCGTGAAGGGCTTCGGCGCCTCCGTCGGGTTCTCCGTCGACAACGCCGCGAGCGCCGGCCACTACAGCCCGCTCACCACCACGGTGGCGCGCCCCGACCGCTCGCCCCGCCTCAAGACGACCGTGATCAACCTGCCGCCCGGCGAGCTCGCCGCGATCAAGGGCGTGCCGGAGTGCACGCAGGCCCAGGCCGCCGCGAGCGCCTGCCCGGACTCGACGAAGGTCGGCACGATCACGAGCCTCGCGGGCGTCGGCCCGGCGCCGTACCAGGCGAACGGCACCATCTACCTGATGGCCCGCTCCGGCAGTGACGTCGCGGCGCTCTCGCTGCACGTCCCGGTGAAGTTCGGCGAGGTCTACCTCGGCGACCTCAACGTGCCGGCGCGCGTCGTGATCCGTCCGAACGACCTCGGCCTGCAGGTCATCGCGGACGTCCCCGAGCGCTACGACGGCATCCCGCTGAACATCCGCCAGCTGTCGATCAAGCTCGACCGGGCGAACTTCTCGCTGAGCCCGACGAACTGCAGCGCCCTCACGACCCAGTCGAGCATCACCGCGACCGACGGCCAGGTGTCGACCCCGACGTCGACCTTCCAGGTCAGCGGCTGCGACAAGCTCGGGTTCGCGCCCGAGCTGATGGCAGCGGTCAACGGGCAGACCAGCAACAACGGCCGCCCGAACGTCTCCGTGCGCATCACCTCGCCGGACCAGACGAGCGCACTCAAGCAGACGTTCGTCACCCTCCCGAAGGGCATCGGCGTGGACCTCAAGCAGATCCCGCGCGCCTGCAAGCTGAGCGACTTCGCGACGAACACCTGCCCGAGCATCTCGGCGATCGGCAAGGCCTCCGGCACGCTCGCCATCACCGACGAGCCGCTCGCGGGCAACGTGTACCTGCTGAAGATCGACGGCCAGACGCTCCCGGGCGTGGGTCTGTCGTTCACCGGCCGCTTCGCCGGCAACGTTCAGGGCACCACCGCGATCGACCCGAAGACGAGCCAGCTCGTGACGAGCTTCCCGACCATCCCGGACCTCCCGCTCACGGCCCTCCAGCTCGACATCACCGGTGGCACCGACGGCCTGCTCGTCGCGACCACGGCGCTCTGCAACGCGACGTCGGTGAACTTCACCGGCAAGTTCGTCGCGCAGTCCGGCCCGACCGTCAACCGCACCGCGAGCACGTACTGCGGCTCCACGCTCAACGCGCTCACGCCGAAGCTGAGCGGCAAGGTCAGCGGCGTCACGAAGGGCAAGCCGGCGTTCTCGATCTCCGCGACCACGCCGATCGTCAGTGGCGTGCAGTCGAAGATCAAGACCGTCGACCTGAACCTGCCGAGTGGCTACTCGCTGGTCACGTCCCGCGCGAAGAGCAGCAAGGGCGTCGCCGTGAAGTCCCTCTCGGTGAAGGGCAAGTCGACCACGAAGCGGATCACGTCGCGCAAGCTGCGGGTGAAGCTCCCGACGGCGGGTACGACGAAGTTCCACCTGTTGACCCGCACGAACACCGTCACGATCGCGTCGTCGTCGAAGCGCAAGAGCAAGGCGAAGCTCGTGCTCAGCCTCACGATCACCTACACGAACGGCGCGAAGACCACCGTGCCGTTCCGCCTCACGCCCCACTGATCGACCGTCGGCGCGTCATCGCGCCGACCCGACCGGTCAGTTCGCGTACCAGCAGCCGCCACCTGGGTTTCCGGGTGGCGGCCTGCTTTTCGGCGCATTGAACGGGGACCGGCGGTTCGATATTGTGGCAGCAGTCACACACGGCCCCGTCCCGGCCGTACGTCGGAGTCCCAGATGTCCCTTCCCCCTCGCCGCTCGTCCCAGCGGCGCGTCCACCGGCGCGGCCGCGCCGTCGCGCTCGTGATCGCCTTCATGGCGGTGGTGCTCCCCGCGCCGGCGATGGCGGAGGTCCCGATCACCGAGTTCGCGGCCGGGCCGATCCCGGCGTCGCTCCACTGCGACCCGAACATCAAGCCCTCGCAGATGCTCACGCAGGCGGCCGCCCGTACCGACTTCTGCCTCGCCTTCTACGTCGCGAGCGGCAATCCCGCCACCGGCGACGACCTCAAGTCGACCGTCGCCGACACCCCGCAGGGCTTCCTCGCCACCGCGGACACCTCGCCGCAGTGCACGCCCACGCAGCTCGCCGCGAACGCGTGCCCCGCCGGCGCGCAGATCGGCTCCGGGGAGGCGATCCTGCGCGTCGACTTCTACGGCCTCACGATCCCGCAGACGGTCAACGCGAAGATCTGGAACATGACGCACTCCCCCGACGAGGTGGCGAGCGTCGCGATCGACATGGCGCCCGAGATCGCCGGCCTGAAGCTGCCGCACGTCACGCTCCAGTCGCGCACGATCCTGCGCCCCAACCCGGACGTCGGCCTGCGCACGATCATCGACGGCCAGCCGCGCACCGCGAGCCTCGGCGCCCTCGGGACGCACCCGATCGCCATCGACGGCTTCTTCCTGCGCTTCTGGGGCTCGAAGGACGACCACCCGACGATGCCGCAGAGCTTCGGCCTCATGGGCTCGGACTGCTCCAAGGACCAGACGACGCGCATGGTGTCGACGAGCTACGACGGGAGCCAGAGCATCGGCACGATGAGCTATCGCCTCACCGGCTGCGACAAGGTCCCGTTCGGCGTGAAGACCTCCGTCACCACGTCCGAGCGCCGCCCGGACGTCCCCACGGCGCTCACCGTCGACCTCAAGGTCGACCAGCACAGCGATCCGCTCGTCAACGGCAACATGAAGAGCACCACGCTCACGCTGCCCGCCGGCCTGGCGCTCGGCGCGCAGGTCGCCTCCGGCGACGGCGGCCTGCCGCTCTGCACGAACGCCCAGTTCGGCTGGGACCAGGGCACACCCTCGACCTGCCCGATCGGGTCGCGCGTCGCCGACATCACCTTCATCTCGCCCCTCCAGGCGAACGAGTTCAGCGGCCATGCGTACGTCGGCGAGCAGCCCGGTCCGGGAGCGCTGCCGCAGCTCTTCATCGAGGGCGGCTTCGGCAACACCCCGGATGCCCCGCGCGTGAAGCTGCGCACCGCGATGAAGGTCGACGACCAGGGCCGCATCACCACCACCCTGGACGACCTTCCGCAGGTGCTCTTCAGCGAGTTCAAGATGACGTTCTACGGCGGCGACCATGCCGCGATCTCCACGCCACGCCAGTGCGGCACCACGGTCGGCTCGATCGACTCCACGCCGAGCAGCACCGGCATCGCCGTCCATCAGGACCTCCCGCTCACGATCGACGAGGACTGCATCGACCCGGCCGCGTTCACCCCGACGGTCACCACCACGACCTCGAACGCGCAGGCCGGCGCCCGCGGCGTGACGACCATCTCGACGGTTCGCCCGGATCGCCAGGCGCGCATCACGAGCGTCGTCGCGACGCTCCCGCAGGGCATCACCTCCGACCTCAACGGCGTCGACGAGTGCACCAACGACCAGATGGCCGCGAACGCTTGCCCGGCCTCGAGCCGCATCGGCACGATCACCGGGCAGTCGGGCGTCGGCCCGGCCCCGCAGACGGTCACGGGCGACCTCTACCTGCGCACCCGTGACGCGGGCGCGGTCGCCGGCGTTGCGATCGAGGTGCCGGTGAAGTTCGGCGGCGTCGACCTCGGGATGCTCAGCATGCCGGCGCGCATCGACCTCGATCAGAACGATCTCAGCCTGCGGTTCTCCGCGAGCGTGCCGCTCACCTACAAGGGCCTCCAGCTCAACCTGCGCTCGTTCGTGGTCGCGCTCGACCGGCCGGGCTTCGCGATCAACCCGACGAACTGCTCCCCGCTCACGTCGACCTCGACCCTCACCTCCGACGCCGGCACCACCTCGAATGCCACGAGCACCTTCCAGGTGAGCGGCTGCGACAAGCTCGCCTTCGATCCGTCGATCGCGATGGCGTTCAGCGGCAACACCGGTACGAACCAGAAGCCGGGCATCACGGTCACGGTGTCGCTGCCGCCGGGCGGCTCGAACATCAAGTCGACCTCCGTCACCATGCCCGCCGGCATCGCGGCCGATCTCAAGCAGGCCTCGCGCGGCTGCACCCAGGCTGCGTGGAATGCCGGCACCTGTGGCGATGGCGCCGTCGTCGGCACCGTCACCGCGCGCCTCGCGATCTCGCCGGAGGTCGTCACCGGCACGGTGAGCCTGGTGAAGGTCGAGGGCCAGGCGCTCCCCGGTATCGGCATGCAGCTGCAGGGCCGGTTCGCCGCGCGGATCCTCGGCACGATCGGGATCTCGTCGACGGCGCAGCTCGTGACGACGTTCCCGAGCGTCCCCGACCAGCCGATCTCCTCGCTGCAGTTGAACCTCGCGGGCGGCGCGAACGGCGCCCTCTACTCGACGGCGGCGCTCTGCACCGGCGCGCCGATCGTGCTGAAGGGTTCGTTCGTCGGCCAGTCCGGAGCGACGATCCAGCGCACCGCCACCGCCACCGGCGCGACGTGCCCGCAGTCGGCCGGCGCGGCCCTCGGCAGGGTCACCGGCAAGGCCGCCTCCAAGCTGAAGTTCTCGATCTCCGCGGCGAGCGGCAAGAAGATCAATGCGTTGAAGTTCGCCCTCCCGAGCGGCGTCTCGGTGGCGAAGGCGAAGGTCGGCAAGAACGGCCTGATCAAGGGCACGAAGAGCGTCACCCTCAGCGGCAAGCGCACCCTCGTGGTGAAGCTCGCGAAGGCCGGCGCCACGAACGTCGCGATCACCCTGCCGAAGGGCACGCTCGCCTACACCACCAAGCTCCGGAAGGCGAAGTCCTTCAAGGTCGCCGCGCGCCTCACCTACGTGGGCGGCGGCTCGGCGAAGCTCAATCTGACGGTGAAGCGCTAACGCCGCACCACCCGCGCAGCCGCGCGGGCACACCCTGCGCGCCCTCGGGCGCCAGACGGAAAGGGGCGCGGTCTGGAAGGGGCCGCGTCCCTTCTCCATTTCAGGAGGCGAGACGTCCTATGCGACCTCTCAAGACTCTGCTGTCTCTCCTCCACGCGGTGATCGAGATCGCGGTAACGCACGCTTCTCTGGTGAATACTGGTTGGCGTCCACTCGCGATGAGTTGCACCACCCCGAGCCCAGGCCCGTAGCAAAATGTTGTGGAGATTCAGTTTCGGAAACCTCGTCGGGGCGCGGGTGCGAGTGGTGTGCCAATGACGTCGCATCTGGATCGTCTGCTGGACATCGCGGGGGCTCCGACCGAGGCACCGCTCGTCAGCGGGGATTCGACCGCACTCAGCGGTCTGCTGGAGCGGCGGAATGGCTTCTACGCACTGGAATCGGCGCTGCACGTGTTCGGTGAGGCTCGCGCTCGGGACTGGAACGAAACCACGTTGTGGCGAGCCCTCTACGGTGATGCGACGCGTGGCCACTGGTTCTTCGCTGAAGATGTCTTCGGTGGACAGTTCAGCGTCACCGCGGATGGTGTTCAGGCATGGGATCCGGAGACCGGTGAATCTGAGCCTCTCGCGAACGATCTCGAAGGGTGGGCAGAAGTACTGCTCGCCGACTACGCGTTCTGGACCGGGCAACCCCTAGCTCGCGAGTGGCAGCAAACACGGGGACCACTCTCTGAAGGCTTCCGTTTGCTCCCCAAAGTCCCGTTCGTTCTTGGCGGCGACTACGCGGTTGAGAACCTGCGTGCTGTCGACGCGGTTTCGGCGATGCGGATCCGTGCCGGCTACGCCCACGCTCTGAGAAACGCCCCGGATGGGACCCGAATCTCGATTTCCTACTGACCGCCGACGATGCGCAGTGGGTTGCGCCGAACGTCGGCGGCGCCGACGTTCTCAGAAGCTTCCGAACGGATTTGACCGTGACGTCGTTGACCTTCGGGGACGCGACGAGGTCAGTTACTGGTCGACGCAGGCGTGCCCGTCGTTGTTGCGGTCATGCGCGGGGTCTGAACCGGGGACGACATAGAACGAGTGACCGATCTCAGGGCAAGTCAGACCGGCGTAGCTTTGCGTCCGGGTTGCGAGTGTCGCGTTTGGGCTGGCACGCGTGGGCTGTTTCTTCTTGGGCTTGCACCGCAGGTGAATATTGACTCGTGCGCGGGGGCCTAGGCGGCCGTGTGGCGTCCAGGTCTTGACCCTGCAACGGGACTCGTCTCCATCGCCTGGTGGGTTGAGAATGTGGCTGTCGAGGCCGGCGTCATCTAGCAACGAGGTAGCGCCGCTCGGGGTGCGCCCGCCCAGGTTCGGTACCGCGATATCGCACCGCAGCTTGATAGTGCCGTGCTCGTTGATCTCGCGGCCGGCCGCCGGGCTCTGCGTGGTGACGCGGCAGCGCTCGTCGTTGTCGGGGTCGCGCGGGTAAGAGGCCTCGATGAGTTTGGGCCGCAGACGTGCTTCGGCGTCGTGAGCGGTGAGACCGACCAGGTTCGGGACGTTCCCTTGCACGTGACTTCTCGCTCCGACGGGAAGCAGCACGGCTGACAGGATGGCGGCGGCCAGCGTGGCTCGGGAAAGCAAGACGACGCGGCCGCTCCACTGCGTGGGGTCGCGGGGATGGTGAGCGATCCGGATCCCGGTGGCCGCGACCGCCCATACGGCCGCGATCAGCAGTAGCGCGGTGAGGACATAGCCCCAAACGATGTGTTGGTAGTGCCTCGTGAGGTAGTCGTGCGTGCTGTCCATCGTCTCGTGCGATGTTGGCGTGAGCCCAAGCGGGTGCCCGATCGGCGAGAGGACGTAGACCAATACGACCCCGACGATTGCAACGGCGACGAAGCCAGCGATCGCCGTGGCGCATCCGCTGCTTTCACTGCTCGAGGACGAAGCGTTGCTCACGGAAGGCTG
>JAVHXX010000183.1 GCA_031119595.1 Patulibacter sp.
GGGGCGGCGTCGGCGTCGGCGTCGGGGTCGGGGTCGGCGTCGGCGTCGGCGTCGGCGTGGGCGTCTCGCCGACCTTCGCGATCGGCGTGGTCTGGTCGTCCTCGACGTTGCCCGCGACATCCCGCGAACGGAACGTGAGCGACTCGCCGTTGTCCAGCTCGATCGGATCACCGTCGTACGTCTGCGTGTCGCCGGGGTCGCCGTCCGCGTCGACGATCTCGTACGTGGTCGAGTCGACACCGGAGCCGTCGTCCTCGGCGTCGAGCGTCACGTCGACCGGATCCGGCTGGTAGTCGCCCGGGACATCGCTGGCGGTCGTGACCGGCGGGGTGAAGTCGACGTGCGCCGTCCCCGTCTGCTGATCGTGCTCGACGTTGCCGGCGTTGTCGGTCGTGCGGTAGATCACGCTCTCGCCGTCCGCGAGGCTGATCGGATCGCCCGTGTAGACCTCGACCGGGCCGGTGCCGTCCGGGCCGTCGATCTCGTAGGTCGTCTCGGCGACACCCGAGCCGCCCTCGTCGGACGGCGTCAGGAACACGTCGACGTCGGAGGTCTGCCACCCCGAGGGAACCTCGGTGGCATCGGTCGAGGGCGTGACCTCGTCGACCTTCGCCGCACGGCTGATCTTGTACGACTCCTTGTTCCCGGCGACATCGGTCGACCGGTACGCGATCCGCTCGCCGTCCTGCAGGACCGGCAGGTCATCCGCGTCGTACGGCTGCGGATCGTCGTACGGCGCACCGTTGGCGTGGAGCACCTGGAAGACCGTGGAGGCGACGCCGGAGGTGCCGGCGTCGACGGCATCGAGCGTCACGTGGACAGGATGGTTCACGTAGGTCGTGGGGACGTCGTCGGTCGTGGTCGGCTTCTCGCCGTCGACCTTGGCCGACAAGCTCTCGGCCGAGGCCGTGTTCCCGGCCTCGTCCTCGACCGATACCACGACGCGCTCGCCGTCGCCCAGCGACACGTGGGCGCCGTCCTCGAACGGCACCTCCTCCGCGACGACGTCAAGGCCCTTGACGACCGAGTAGGTGGCGCTCGCCACGCCGGACAGTGCGTCGGAGGCGTGGAGCGTCACGGTCCGGTTGGTCTTCGAGTAGGTGGTCGGCAGCGGATCCGGATCGATGCTCGCGAGCGGGTCGACGGTGTCGACCTGCGCCGCCGGGCTCGTGTGGTCCGGGGCCTCGAGGTTGCCGGCCTCATCGATCGAGCGGTACGTGATCGTGTCGCCGTCGTCCAGGACCGGCTTGTTGTCCGGGTCGTACGTCGCGGTCGGTCCGTCGTTGATCTCGTAGGTGGTCTCGTCGACGCCGGAGAGGTCGTCGGTCGCGCCGAGCGTCACCGTGACGGGCTCGTTGACCCAGCCCGTCGGGACGTCGTCCGTCGTCGTCGGGGCTTCCTCGTCGACCTTCGCGGCCGCGCTCGTGTGGTCCTCCTCGACGTTGCCGACGTTGTCCTTCGACCGATAGACGATCTTCTCGCCGTTCTGCAGGACCGGCTTGTCGGCCGGGTCGTACGTCTGCGTCTCGCCGGCGATGCCGTCGGCGTCGACGATCTCGTACGTGGTCGTATCGACGCCGGAGCCGAGATCGCTCGCCGACAGCGTCACCGTGAGCGGGTGGTTGACGTAGGACCACGGCACGTTGTCGGTGGTCGTCGGCGCGGTCGTGTCGACGAGCAACTCGCCGGTGGTGTGGTCGGAGCTGGTGTTGCCGACGGCGTCGTCCGCGCGGTAGCGGAGCTTCTCGCCGGCCTGGAGCGTCACCGGATCTTCGTAGGTCTCCGTCGGGCCGGCGTCGCCGTCGCTGTCGATGACCTCGTAGGAGATCTCGTCGACGCCCGACTGGTCGTCGGTCGCGGTGAGCGTGACGTCGGTCGGCTCGGTCACGTAGCCGACCGGCGCGTCGTCGCTGACGCTCGGCGGCGTCGTGTCGACCATCGCCGGGTCGCTGGTGTGGCTGGTCTCGACGTTGCCGGCCTTGTCGCGGGCGCGGTACGTGATCGACTCGCCGTTGCCGAGGGTCGGTTTGGACAGGCTCGAGTAGACGGTCGTCTCGCCGACGTTGCCGTCGACGTCCGTGATCTCGTACGTGATCTTCGAGATGCCGGAGCCGCCGCTGTTGTCGACCGCCGACAGCGTGACGATGACGCGCGAGGCGCTCCACTCGTCGAGTGGCGTCGAGGTCGTGGCGGAGGTCGACGGTTTGACCGAGTCGACCTTGGCCGCAGCAGTGGTGTGCGGGCTTTCCGCGTTGCCCTCGTTGTCGACGGCGTAGTACTGGAGCTTCTCGCCGTTGCCGAGTTCCGGGAGGTCGTCCTCGTCGTAGACGGTCAGGGCGCCGGGGCGGCCCTCGGCGGAGATGATCCGGAAGAAGATGTTGGCGACGCCCGAGCCGCCATCCTCGTCCTCGGCGGAGAGCGAGACGTTGATCGGGCTGCGCTGGAAGCTGCTCGGGATCGGATCCGCCTGGGAAACCGGCGGCGTGGTGTCGGCGAGCGGTGTGGCGGAGGCCGGCTGGGCGAAGATTCCGCAGGAGACCGCTCCGGAGGCGGCAAGTGCCAGGACGACCGCGCGCTTCGACGTCGCCAGGGGATGCAGGTGATTTCCGAGCATGGCCGGAAGGGTCGGTTGGCTCGCCGGAATCTGGAGGCATTCATTCTGAATTGCAGTCCGGTGAAACGTCGCGGATCGCACCGATTTTCGAGCGATGCGATCGCGCCAAATGCGAGCGCGCGCGGGACGTCAGCCCAGTCGGCGTGCCGGCGGCGGTCGCGGAAGGGCCCTTCCGGTCCCGGCGCGAATCGCACCCTGCGGTGAGGGTGTTCGCGAGGGCGTGCGGCTCCGCCGCGGACGCCGCAGCAGGTGAGTTAGTACCCGAACTGAAGCCCGGACGAGGACAGGCTGCGGCGGCAGCTCGCGAAGCGGCGGCCGTCCGCGTCGGCGAGATTGGCGGAGCGGATCCTCTGATCTCCGTTCACGGTGACCAGCCACCGGTCAGGGGCGGTGAAACGGCGGCACTGGCCGTCAGGTTCGGTGGGATCATCGCGCGATCCGCCGACGACGCCGACGTGTTCCGTGAGCGCTGGGCCGGGCCGGTCCTCCCGGGTGGCGTCCGTCCGCGTGACATTGGGACTCAGGACGGTGGGCTCGCGGATCGCGACGCGGACCACGTCGGTGACACGGCGTCCGCGCGCATCGACGCCGACGACGCGGATGGTGCCGCGCAGGGCACACGGGGTCGCCGCGGTGTCGTAGATCGTGATCCCGCCGAACGTGTTCCCCTGCCCGTGCTCGGCGCCGACCGACACCCCGCGCAGCTGGCCCGCGCGACAGCGCGGCGCGCCGCCCGTGGCGACGAAGACGGTCACGCCCGGGTTGGACGCGTTGGCCCGTGAGCCCGCCACGGGCGTCTGCCAGACGATCGTCCCGAACGGGGCGCCCGCAAGGTCGATTGCGCCACCGAACTCGACCGGGACCTGCGGCGTGGCGGCGGTCGCGAGGGCTCGGCCGATGAGATCGGGGAGCGGATGATCCGGTGGGCGGGTGTCGGGGTCGCCGCCGAGCCACGAGAACGCGGACACGCCGCTCCTCAGCGACACGACCGTTGCGCCTTGGTTCAGCGCGGACGGACCGCAGCCGCCCAGAGCGTACGGCGTTACGCGACCGTCGGCACGTCGCAGCCGCATCACGACCGGGTCGAGCGGACACCCGGATCCCGTGCCCGGGGCGCGGAGCAGTGAGAACAAGGCCGGCAGGCGGCGGCGGTCCACCGCGAACGCACGTCGCAGCGTCGGGGGTCGATCGACGTGGTTCTCGTAGGCGCACAGCTGCGCCGCGACGACGCCGACGGGCTGGGCGAACACGCGGGCCGAGGACGGCGGGTCCTGCAAGGGTTTCCCGGCGGCCACGGGACACGGTGGAAAGCCAGGCCCCTCCGGCGCGGCGGCTCGAGCGTTCGCCTGCCGGTGCGTCCCGCACCCGGTCAGGAGTACGGCCGTCAGGATGACCGCGAGCAGCCCCAGGACCGGAGAACGTGAGAGCGGCACGGTGGGTACTACACCAGCCCCCGCGGATCCGCGGTGCGACCGGGCCCCGAAACGCAGAAAGCCCCGCCGAGAGCAGGGCTTTCCGTTCACGAGGGGTGAGCGACGGGGCTCGAACCCGCGACCGCCTGGACCACAACCAGGAGCTCTACCAACTGAGCTACGCCCACCGCGAACCAGCGGAGTGTAGCGAGGACCGGCGATCTCTGGCGGGCGCGTCCACCCCGGGCCGCGGTGGGCCCGGCGCTACGGGACGATCGCGAACACGCGCGCCGGAAAGCCCGATCCCTCGCGCGGCTTCGGCCACGTGGCGACCACGAGTGCGCCGGCCGGCGGGACCTGGTCGAGGTTCGCGAGGAGCTCGATCTGCCAGCGGTCGGCGGCGAGGATGCACGTCTCGGCGGGATAGGTCCCGGCCGAGACGAGGGCGCCCGGGTCCGTGTCGGTGGTGTCGTGGCCGATCGCGGTGATGCCACGCTCGTGTACGAGGAGCTCGAGCGCGTCGACGCCCCAGCCGGGATAGTGCGCGCCGCCCGCGGCGTCGCGGTTCTGCATGGCATCGGCGTCCGGCCACCGCTCCGCCCAGCCCGTGAGGAGGGCCACGAAGGCCCCGTCGGGGATGCGGCCGTGGACCGCCTCGTGCTCGGAGATCAGCGCGGTGTCCGCGGCGTAGTCGACATCGGCAGCCACCCGGTCGCGCGCGTCGAGGACCACGAGCGGCAGGATCATCTCGGTGACGGGCACCTCGTCCTGGAACCGGCCTCCACGGATGAAGTGCGCCGGCGGATCCATATGCGTGCCCCATTGGCCGATGTGGCTGTAGCGGTGCGCGAGGAACCCGCTGCCGTCGGTACCGACGCCCTCGTCGAAGTGGAAGAGGGTGGTGCGCTCCTCGTCTGGGAAGCCCACGTAGTGCGGGATGCCGGGCTCGAAGGCGTGCGTGAGGTCGACCCACGTGCACGCGCGCAGCTCGGCGAGGAGATCGGTCAGCGGTCGGCTCACGGCTTCGTCGCCCCGACGTACTGCATCACGCCGTGGATCTCCTGATGAAGGTCGACGAGGCCACGGTCCTCCAGCGCGCTCGTGATGTCGTGCGGGCCGAACCAGCGGAAGCCCGACCCGGTCGTGGCGGCGTCGGCGACGAACCCCAACCGCTGCCCGAGCCGGTGGCAGCTCGTGAGGATCGCGATGTTCGAGCCGGGCGCCAGCACGCGGACCAGTTCGTCGATGACCGCGAACGGGCGGTCGACGAGGTAGAGCGCCCCGAAGCACGAAACGCCGTCGAACGTGCCGTCGGCGAAGGGCAACGCCTCCGCGTCGGCGCGCACGTAGGCGACGTTCGACGACGGGGTGTCGAGCACGGCGCGGCGGAGCATCGCCGGTGCCGCGTCGACGCCGACGACGAGGCCTGTGCTGCCGATCGAATCGATGAGGCGGCGGGTCGTGTTGCCCGGGCCGCAGGCGACGTCGAGGACGGTGTCGCCCTGGCTCAGCGCGAGCATCGCCCGCATGAGCCGTGACTCCTGCTTCTCGCGGAGCCCGATCGTCGACGCGCCGGAGAGGATCGGGCGCCACGCCCGCTCGTAGATGAGCGGCAAGACTCGTGACTGCATCGCGAGCTGCACCGCCGAGCGCTTCACGTCGCCGTCGCCGAGCGCGTCGAGGTAGCCGTTCGTGACCGTCGGCTTCGCGCGCGGGCCGATCAGCCGCGCGGCGCGGCCGAGCGCTCCGGTCGGCTGCCTGCCCGCCGGATCACCGGACGCTCCCCCACGCTCTGTCGCCATCGGCGGAAGATACCGAGCGCCGGCGCGCTGCTCGGCAAGCTTTCCGTCGGCGACGGACCCATACCCCCGGAGGGATTCGAACCCCCGACCCGCGGAGTAGAAATCCGCCGCTCTATCCAACTGAGCTACGGGGGCCCATGGGTACTCGGACCGCGTGATCGGGGCGCCCGGATTTGAACCGAGGACCTCCTGCTCCCAAAGCAGGCGCGCTACCAAGCTGCGCCACGCCCCGCGCGCGGTCACCACAGGGTACGGGGCGCGGGCGGCGTCGCGCAGCACGGCCCCGTGCAGCGGTGTGCTCCGGCGCGAATCGGGCGGCCAGCCGCGGCGCCAGAACTCAAGGTGCTTTCACACCGGTTTTTGGACGTTCGAAGGACCGGCCACACCGTGTCCAGCGCGCCAGGCCCCTCCCGGAGGGCAACACGCGCGACGCGCGGGTCGGCGTAGGAGCGCGCCACGCGAGCCCGATCTGGACGTCTGTCCGGCGGTTTCGCCGGGATTGGACACGCGTTGGATGGACCAGCCGCGGAGTGTCCAGACACGGCTGCAAGCGCTCGTTCACACCGAACCCACACCGATACCCACAGCAAGCGCAACGAACCCACCACCAGGACGGCACGGACGTCGTCCTCGTTGCGAGCGAATGACCATGCGGGCACGGAAGACCACACTCATCATCGCCACCACGCTGGCCGCCGGACTCGCCATCGCGGGTCCGGCCGCCGCGGCTCCCTGCGCCAACGCCGACTCGGCGCCGGGCACCATCTCCGCCAAGGCCCTCGGCACCGCCACGCTCTGCCTCCTCAACGAGGAGCGCTCGCACTACGGCCTCGGCCCGCTCAAGGCGCAGCACAACCTCGCGAAGGCGGCCACCGGCTACAGCAAGGAGATGGTCCGCCACCAGTTCTTCGACCACGTGTCGCCCGGCGGCTCCACCCTCGCCAGCCGGCTGAAGAAGGTCCACTACACCTCGACCGCCCGCGCCTGGTCGATCGGCGAGAACATCGCCTGGGGCACCGGCAGCAAGGCCACCCCGGCCCAGATCGTCGACGCGTGGATGCACTCCGCCGGCCACAAGGCCAACATCCTCGACCGCTCCTACAAGGAGATCGGAATCGGCATCGCGCTCGGCGCTCCGGTCGCCACGGCCTCGTCCGTCGGCGCGACCTACACGACCGACTTCGGCTACCGCTCGTAGCGGCTGGCCGCCCGGCTTGGTGACAACTTCCTGACACCTGCTCAGCGGCCATTCACGGCACCGCAAAATCGAGCTATCGTCAGTGTTATATGAGAGCTGTATCGACTTCGCAGGGCGGTCTCCGTCACCTCGTCTCGGTCGGAGATCACCACCTGATCGTCGACGAGCCGGTGGAGCGTGGCGGTACCGACACGGGCCCGAGCCCGCTCGAGCTCCTCGCGGCGTCGCTCGTGAGCTGTACGGCGATCACGATGCAGCTCTACGCGAAGCGCAAGGGTTGGGAGCTCGACGACCTCACCGTCGAGGTCGATTACCAGCCGGCCGAGCGTGGCGCGCTTACCCAGTTCGAGATGATCCTCGGCTTCCCCGACAACCTCTCCGACGAGCAGGTCGAGAAGCTGAAGGTGATCGCGGCGAAGTGCCCGATCCATCGCACGCTCGAGGGCGAGGCGATCTTCACCGAGCGCGTGGAGCGTCGGGCCCGCGCGTGAGTCGCCGGCCCCTGCCGACCTCCGCCGAACTCTCCTCCCTCCTCCGGTCCGGCCCCGCAGACCACGAACTGCGCATCTGGCAGCCGCAGGACGGTGACCGTCCGGCGTCCGTCCTCGTCCCGTTGCTCACCGGCGACGGCGAACTCCGCGTGCTCCTCACGCGCCGCAGCCCGGAGCTGTCGAAGCATCCTGGCGAGTATTCCTTCCCCGGCGGCCGTCCGGAGCCCGAAGACGACTCCGCCCTCGCGACTGCCCTGCGCGAGGCCCGCGAAGAGGTCGGCGTCCCCGCCGATCTGATCGAGATCGTCGGGCAGTTGCCGGTCACCTCGACCCATGTCACCGGCTACGCCATCACGCCGTTCGTCGGGGTGATCAACGCCCCACCGGACTGGATCCCGCAGGTCAGCGAGGTCGCCGAGGTCGAGGAGCCGCGTCTCGTCGATCTCCTCGCGTCCCGTGAGGTTCACACCTTCAAGCGTCCCGGCGGCATCGCCGTGGAGATGCCCGTGTTCCCGCTCGCGCCCGACCGCGCCGTCTGGGGTGCCACCGCGCGCATCCTCGAGGAGCTCCTCCAGCGCCTCGCCCCCGCCCTCGGCGACGACGGCGTCAACCAGGGCTCGGACACCGGCATCACCGCCTACACGACGGCGATGCCAAGACCGCCCCGCTGAGCGACGGCCCCTCCGCGTCTGTCCCTCGCGGAAAACGTCCCAGGGGTTCGCCACCAGCGCCCAGTCCCAGTGCACGCACCTCCCAGGGGTTCGCCGCCGGGGCCGAGTCCCTCAGACGCTTGGCAACCACGAGCGCTGAGCGAGAGATCGCGCCGCAGATT